>PWTP01000047.1 GCA_003563865.1 Dehalococcoidia bacterium | reverse complement strand
CATATCGGAAGTGGAAATCCAGGAGCTTTTTCGGAGATC
Organism: Dehalococcoidia bacterium; assembly: GCA_003563865.1. Lineage (GTDB taxonomy): Bacteria > Chloroflexota > Dehalococcoidia > Dehalococcoidales > CSSed11-197 > CSSed11-197. The sequence goes on along the minus strand of PWTP01000047.1, from coordinate 4,010 downwards.
GATTGGGCCGAAGGTCCTTATTATATCCGTATTAGTGTGGATGGCCTGGAGATGGGTACCAGCCCCTTGCTGAGCGTCCCTTATGCTTTGTATGCAGAGTCGGGTGGGGAACCGGGTCCACAGGGACCTCCCGGACCGGAAGGCCCCCAGGGTGAACCTGGTCCCGAAGGACCCCAAGGAGAGCCTGGACCGGAAGGCCCCACGGGTCCCCAAGGTGAACAAGGCCCTGCAGGTCCGCAAGGAGAGCCTGGTCCTGAAGGCCCTGCAGGTCCGCAAGGAGAGCCTGGTCCTGAAGGCCCGCAAGGAGAACAAGGCCCCGAAGGTGCCTCCCCTTTTGAGTTGGTGGGCGACAATGCCCTTTTTGACCAGGGTAGCCTCCTGCTCAATACAAATCAGAACTGGGCCCGCCTGCACGTGAGTGATCTTGAAAATACAGCCATAAGGGCAAGGTCACGGGACAGTCAGCCTCTTTATCTTGAAAGGACTATTGAAGGGGGTGACCACACCCGGGTATTACTGGAAACCAGTGCCAGGGCATCCGATGATGATCCCCATCCCGGAATGGGCAACCGATTGATGTTTCGCCTGCAGGCAAGCAATGCCGGCAGCTCAGCAGCCGGAGCCATCGATGCGGTATGGGTTAACCCTGAAATAGGTTCTACAAAAGCCGATATGCTTTTCTGGACCAATGGCGATGATGGCCTTAACGAAAGGCTGCGCATCAGGCACAATGGATTTGTTGGCATCGGCACCGATTCTCCCTCTGAAAAACTGCATGTAAACGGAGCGGCCAACATTGATGGACACCTGAACCTTGATACCGGTGAAGAAGAAGTTAAACAGCTTATCTCTAAAGCCGAAAATGACGGTATAATACTAAAATACAAAGCGGTTATCAATTGGGATAAAGTCCAGGAAGAGCAGATATGGGCTATTATCGAGGTAAGAGTTGCCCCGCAAATAAAAGCCGGATTCGATGCAATTGCCGAGCGTATATATCAATTCCCTGAAGCACGTACCGTAATGCTCGTTTCCGGTGGTTATGATCTGGCTGTCGTGGTAACTGCCCGTAATCTGCACGAGGTTTCCACTTTTGTCACTCACAAACTGGCGCCCATTGAAGGTGTACAGGGTACTACAACCCACTTCCTGCTGAAGCGTTATAAGGAAGATGGTGTGGTGCTCGATGATTACGGTGACAGCCATCGCCAGAAGGTGGTTCTTTAAATACGGGTTGATTAACGGGGGACTTTGATGGCCTTTAATACCAGAACCAAAACACACAAAAGGCATCACTTAAGCCTTCTTTCCCAGAGGGTCAGTGACATAGCGCCCTCAGGCATCCGCAAGTTTTTTGATCTGCTGGCCTCCATGGATGGGGTAATCTCGCTGGGTATAGGCGAGCCGGACTACCCTACCCCTTACCACATACGTGAATCCGCTATAGCTTCGATCGAAAAAGGTTACACCATGTACACTTCCAATCTGGGCATGCCGGAGTTACGGCATGAACTGTCGGGCTACCTTAACCAAAAGTACAACCTTAAATACAATCCTGACAACCAGATACTGATAACCGTAGGTGTAAGCGAAGCAATGGATCTGGCTGCGAGGGCGCTGCTGAACCCGGGAGATGAAGTTTTAATACCGGACCCCTGCTATGTTTCTTACTCTCCGTGTGTAGTGCTTGCAGGCGGTTGCCCCGTAATGATACCTACCAGCCAAGAAAACAACTTTGAGGTTTCAGCCGAAGCGGTTGAATCACTCATTACCAATAAAACCAAAGCTATAATACTTGGATACCCGGCCAACCCCACCGGAACGGTTATGCCTCGGGAAAAACTGCTGGAAATCGCCAGACTGGCCTGTCATTACGGCCTGATAATTATATCTGATGAAATTTATTCTCAGCTTGTTTATCAGTGCGAGCATACTTGCATTGCAACCCTGCCCGGAATGGTAGAGCGCACTGTTTTCCTGGGAGGTTTTTCCAAAGCTTATGCCATGACCGGCTGGCGCATAGGTTATGCAGTTGCCCCTGAAAATATCATTGCAGCCATGACCAAGATACACCAGTATACCATTATGAGCGCCCCTACAATGAGCCAGGTGGCAGCTATTGAAGCGCTTAAACACGGAGACTCAAGTGCCGGTGAAATGGTGGCTGATTACGATAAACGGCGGCTGATTATGGTGAAGGGGTTAAATGATATCGGTCTTTCCTGTTTTAAGCCTAAAGGCGCTTTTTATGCCTTCCCTTCAATCAAAAGCACCGGGATGACATCTGAAGAATTCGCCCAGAGGCTGCTGGTTGAGGAAAAGGTTGCTGTAGTACCCGGTAATGCGTTTGGAAGCTGCGGTGAGGGTTATGTCCGCTGCTGCTATGCCACTTCACTGAAAGAACTATATCAGGCACTGGAAAGAATGGAAAATTTTGTGAGACATCCGGGCATAAGCAGCAAATAACACCGGCTGTGCGGCCCGGCTAAATAAGCCCGATTCTATCCCGGACTTCAGACATGGTATTGCTGGCAAGCACTCTTGCCTTTTCAGCACCTTCTTTCAGCACTTGTTTTGCATATTCGGGCCTGGCTTCAAGTTCACGGCGGCGCAGGCGCATGGGCGCAAGCTCTTTATTCAACATTTCAGCCAATTTCTTCTTGCAGTCGACACAACCAATTGCAGCCCTGCGACATCGTTGGCCTATTTCATCTACTTCCGCAGTATTAAAGTAACCATGCAGACGGTATACATTGCAAATGTCAGGGTTGCCCGGATCAGAACGATACCTGCGTGATGGATCGGTAACCGCCCCCATTATCTTCCTGGCTGTCTCTTCCTCAGAAATTGCCAGTTCAATCATGTTGCCGGTCTGCTTACTCATTTTGCCGCCATCCAGGCCAAGGACTACCGGAAAGTTTGTCAGTCTGCCTTCCGGTTCAGGAAAAGTAGGGCCAAACTGGGCGTTAAAACGCCTGACTATTTCACGTGTCAGCTCCAGGTGCGGCATCTGGTCCTGCCCAACCGGAACAACTTCTGCCCGGTAAAGCAGGATATCGGCTGCCATCAGCACCGGATAACCTACCAGACCATAGTTAACATTATGCGGCTGAAGCTTCACCTTCTCTTTAAAGGTGGGCACACGCAGTAACCAGCTTAAGGGAGTAATCATACCAAGAAATGTATTCAATTCAGCTACTTCAGGCACTCTGGACTGGATAAAGAGGATGCTTTTTTCAGGGTCAATACCGGCAGCCATAATATCAAGCACCATTTCATGGGTGAGCGTGCTTAAATTTGACGTATCTTCGACTGAAGTGAGTGCATGGATATCCACCACACAATAAATGCAGTCAAACTCATCCTGCAGTTGAACCCAGTTTTTTAAAGCTCCCAGATAATTGCCAATATGTAATCTTCCGGTGGGGCGCATGCCCGAAAATATGCGTTTTTTCATACTTCTCCTCTGACCGGTAAGTTTTTAGTCTATCACAAAGCTAATTTGAGCAGCAAACTGCCGGGTTAAACAGCCGAGAGTTCTTTTAACCGCTTAATCACCCGGTTTATGGTTGCATCATCGGTCGAAGCACCGGCAGTAACCCCTACAGCCCTTTTCTCTTTGAGGACAGATGGTTCAATTTCTGAATCTGTTTCTATTTGGATAGTTTCAGTTACGGCTAAACACATTTCTTTCAAATGCCGTGTATTGGCACTGTGACGGCCACCGACAACAAAAACCAGATCGCAGTGCCCGGCCATCTCAAGTGTTTCTGCCTGCCGCCTGCGGCTGTCGTGGCAAATAGTGTCAATTATCCTTATTTCTCGGTCTTTAAACAGATTAGAAGCCACCAGCGAAGCTACAAATCGAGCAAGGTGTGATGGAACCTGGGTAGTCTGAGAAACTATGCCCAGCCGCTTCGGCAGGCCTGTTACCGCCAGCAGGTTTTCGATATTGGCAGTAGCCATGCCTTTATTCTGGATCCAGCCGAGGATTCCCTTGACTTCTACAT
>PWTP01000054.1 GCA_003563865.1 Dehalococcoidia bacterium | reverse complement strand
GAATATGTAAAAAGTATTATGCCGCTTATACAGGAACGGGCCAAAACCCTTGGAGAGATACCGGGGCTGACCGATTTCTTTTTTATGCCTGAAATTGATTATGAGCCAGAACTACTTATTGGAAAAAAGATGGATAAACCACTAACTGAAAAAGCTATTAAAGCAGCCTATGAACACCTTGAAAATCTTGATACATTTAAGCACGATACACTTGAAGGCTGTTTACGTCCACTGGCTCAGGAGTTGGAACTAAAAGCCGGGCAATTGTTCGGTATTTTGAGGGTGGCCGTTACCGGTGTAACCGTAGCACCACCTTTGTTTGAAACCATGACAGTGCTTGGCAAGAGCAGGTGCCTTTACCGGATTGGCAAGGCAGTTAACAAAATAACTGAAGCCGGAGACCAGCTTTCTTGAATGTATTATGGTATCGAGTTTATACTAGCCATTATTTATGATGATGCCAACAGCAGCCGATGCGCCATATATAGAACTATATAATTCGGGCGAGCTTGAAGAAAGAGCTAAAAGGCTCGAAAGACGGCTAGCCTTGTGTGATATATGCCCCCGTAATTGCAGAGTAAACCGTCTTGAGGGAGAATTGGGGTACTGTCATTCGGGCAAAGAGCCTATTGTTGCTTCTTATTGTGATCACCATGGAGAAGAGCCGCCTGTTTCAGGAAGCCGTGGGTCAGGCACTATATTTTTTGGTAACTGCAATTTAAGATGTGTTTTTTGCCAGAACCACCAGATAAGCCAGGACTGGCAGGCGCAAGAATGTAACAGGGTGAGCGTCAATGATCTGGCTGATTTTATGCTCAAATTACAGGAGAAAAGTTGCCATAATATCAATCTGGTTTCGCCCTCCCACTTTGTACCTCAGTTCGTATCAGCGCTTAATTTAGCTATACCTCGAGGATTAAAGATACCCATCGTTTATAACACCAACAGCTATGATTCACCCGATACCCTGCGTGAGCTTAACGGAATCATAAGCATTTATCTGCCGGATTTAAAATATGCCGATGATGAAAATGCCAAAAGATATTCAGATGCAGCCGGCTATAGCAGGCATGCAAGGACGGCTATAAAAGAAATGTTTAATCAGGCCGGAGGGCTTGTAACCGGTGCAGGAGGAATAGCCGTCAGGGGGGTTTTGGTGCGGCATCTGGTGTTACCGGGTAATATTGCCGGTACCAGGCAATGCCTGGCATGGCTGGCTAACGAGGTTTCAAATGAAGTTGGTCTGAGCCTGATGAGCCAATATCACCCCTGTCACCGGGCTTTTAAATATCCTGAACTGACCGGAATAGTTGAGGCAGGTGAATATGTGAAGGCATTGAGGCAGGTAAAAGAACTTGGTTTTAAAAAGACATATATTCAGGGCTTGGGCTCGCCTCGGGTTTATCTCCCGGATTTTAACAAAGAAAAACCCTTCGAAGATTAACCTTTACGTTTGCGGTTAACGAAGGCAAATCGTATTTTAAGGCCGTTGCGTTCATCTTTTTTATTGACGTTCTTAATAAATTCTTTGAGATCAGAATCTTTGCTTTTAGTTTTAGTGGTTTTACTCGTCATCGGATTACTGGCTCCATATCATTTAGAATAATGAAAAATTATATCACAACCTTATATTAAATTCATAATTTTACCCGTTTCTCAAAAGCAGGACATGTATACTGTATAATAATTTTTGAGATGACTATTAAAAAAAGCCACCGTTTAATACTTGCTTGTATAAGCAACATCATTGAGTTATGCCTGATACTGGTGCTTGCCCTTTTTATCTTGCCTCGCTTAGGCATTGATATTCCCCTTTACGGGCTGGTTGCCATTATTGCTGCCTGGATTGGTTTTTCGGTTTGGATTTTTCGGACTGGTACCCGGGCACTTGCACCCGGCCCGTTAGCAGGATTGCCTGACATGGCGGGTTTAAAAGGGGTGGCAATCAAAGACCTTGAGCCGGAGGGTACAATCAAAATAAAAGGAGAAATATGGCACGCCCGGGCTGAAACCCCGGTAAAAGCCGGACAAGAAGTGGTGGTGGTTTCTGACGAAGGTATGACATTGATAGTGCGGCCGTTTGAACAGGCTTAGAATTATCAAATTGACGATTGCCTGTGTTATAATTTCGTTTTATGCGGCAAACAGTAGAGAGAACTAGCATGGAGATTATTCCGGCTATCGATATACGGGCCGGTCAGTGCGTGCGCCTTTATCAGGGTGATTATGCAGCCGAGACTGTATATTCTAATAATCCGATAGCCAAAGCCCTTGAATGGGTATCCCGAGGAGCCAGCCGCCTGCATGTGGTGGATTTGGACGGAGCTGCTCAAGGTCGCAGTGTGAACCTGGAGATTATTCAAGAACTTGCCCAATCGGTACTGACCCCTGTACAGGTTGGAGGCGGCGTGCGAAGCATTGAGGATATTGAGAACCTGTTCAAAGCCGGAGTTGACCGGGTTATTCTGGGGACTTCAGCTGTTGAGGATCATACACTGGTAAGAGAAGCATGCCGCCGTTTTAGCGATTCAATTGTTGTAGGCATTGATGCCCGTGAAGGCAAAGTGGCTATCCGGGGATGGCAGCAGCCAACTGAGGTTACAGTGGTATCGATGGCTCGTGATATGTTGCGGCTGGGCGTGCGGCGCTTCATTTATACTGATATCAGCCGGGATGGAACCCTGACTGAACCTAATTTCTGCGGAATCTATGAGCTGTTAAGCACTGTTCGTACTCCGGTAATTGCCTCAGGGGGTATTTCAAAGCCCATACATTTAAAGGTGCTCAAAAAGCTAGGAGTGGAAGGGGTTATTATCGGTAAAGCGCTATATACCGGTGATATTGATTTGAAAATGGTACTTGACAACATCGGCTAGAAACACAAATATACAGGAGAATGGAAATTGTCTGATAATTTGAAACTCAAACTTGATTCAAATGGTTTATTGCCGGCAGTAATTCAGGATGCCAAAACCGGAACTGTTTTGATGCTGGGCTTTATGAACCCCGAAGCGGTAAAACGTACGCTAAAATCCGGTGAGGTATGGTTTTACAGCCGTAGCCGGCAGGAAATGTGGCACAAAGGAGCAACATCGGGCAACCGTTTAATTGTTAAAGAAGTGTTCATAGATTGTGACAATGATGCTGTTTTGGTAAAAGCTGAGCCAATGGGCCCGGTATGTCACACCGGTGAGGCCAATTGTTTCTTCAAACCTCTTTCACTGGATAAACTGGAAGGTTAAGCCGGCTGCGTTGCCTCGCCTTCTTCTTGCTTTAATACTTCTTTTAAAGCCACAACGGCTACCTCAACCTGGCTGTCATCGGGTTGTCCGGTGGTAAGACCCTGAAGCCACAAGCCGGGAGTTATCAACGCCCGTGTGAGGGGGTTTTTCATATGCCGTGCCCCGAACTGGGTTACTTCGTAGCCAATAGCAGCTATAACCGGCAGCAAAACAATACGTGAAGTCACCATCAACCATAGTTCCTGTTTGCCCACAAGGCTGAAAACCAGTATTGCCAGCACCATTACCGAAAGCAGAAAAGCCGTGCCACAGCGGGCATGGGCGGTTGAATATTTCTGTATTTCTCCGGCTTCGAGTGGAACTCCATGCTCATAAGCATTGATGGTTTTGTGTTCTGCCCCATGGTAAGAAAACCCCCGTCTTATATCGGCCATAAAGGAAATGAGCTTAAGATATAGAAGAAATATTGCCAGGCGGACTACACCTTCCACCAGGTGGAATATAAAAGAAGATTCAATAAAAGGCTCTGCAAGATTGGTTAAAAACAGGGGCAGCAGGAAAAACAGGCCAATGCCAAAAGCAAAAGAAACAATCATAATTATGGTAGTGTAGGCTGATGAGATTTCCTGCTTTGGTTGACCTTCTTTTTTTTCCTCATCCTCTTTAACCTCTTCTTCAAGAGCAACGTTGGCAGACCAGGAAAGGCTGGAATAACCCAAAACAAGTGATTCGATAAGCACAATAATGCCTCTTGTGAAGGGTGTTTTTCTCAAAAAACCGGTATATATCCGGTTTAGTTTTTGAGAGCGGGTTACAATATTACCGGAAGGATGGCG
>PWTP01000075.1 GCA_003563865.1 Dehalococcoidia bacterium | reverse complement strand
TTGGGCAAAGCATTGAACCAGCCGCAATTGGAAGTTGAGCCGTTACATTTGAAAAAGCCTATGACGCTGGAGCATGAATGTTTGAGAACCAGTCTGCGGCCTGCCTTGATAGCAGCATTTGCTTCCAATCGGCGTTTCGAGGAAAGCGCAATACGCTTATTTGAGATGGGGTCTGTTTATTTGCCCCTGAAAAGCGGGCTGCCAGATGAGCCGTGGATGCTTGCCGGCATTGTCTCTTCAAGTCAGATAAAAGAACATTGGGACCAGCCTCCGGAGCGGGCTGACTTCTTTACAGTTAAAGGCCTGGTGGAAAGTCTGGCAGCTTCACTGGGAGTTGTTCCGGTTTTTGAAGTTAGTAATGACGCAGGTCTTAAAGCCGGTAATCAGGCAGAGATTATAGTAGACCGGCAACCTGTCGGTGTGCTGGGTGAATTACACCCTCATGTCTGTCGTGTGTTTGATATTAATGAATCGGTTTTCTTCTTTGAGATAAATACCACCAGGCTCATGCCGCTGGCCCTTAAAGATACACTCTACCGGCCAATTCCACGTTATCCGACAGTAGCAAGGGACATCGCTATTGTGCTTGACAACCGGGTTACTCACGCCCAGGTAATGGAAGTAATTTCCGGTTTTCCGTTAGTTGTCAAAACCGTCCTTTTTGACGTTTATACCGGTAAGCACATTCCCGAAGGCTGCAAATCAATGGCATACCGGCTAACTTTTCAGAGTGAAAAGAAAACCCTGACAGACGATTCTGTGGACAAAGTTCTAAAGCAAATACTTAGCCGGCTGGAAAAACAGCTAGGGGCTGTTCTTCGCCGGTAAAACTATATTTTTTACCTTATCAACTATTTCTTCAAGGGGAACGATTTCTGTTTTTTTCTCAGAGCGCCATTTTAGTTCTACGCTATCTCTTTCAAGCGTCCTGGGGCTTATGGTTATACGTAGCGGCAGGCCTAACAAATCCGCATCGTTAAACTTAAATCCCGGTGATTCATTCCGGTCGTCATACAGCACTTCTATACCGGCATCACAAAGCTTTTTATATAAATCCTGAGAGGCTTTGGCAACTCTGTCGTCTTCCAGAAAGAGCGGGCAAAGGTATACTTCATACGGGGCAACTGAAAGCGGCCAGATTATGCCTTTTTCATCGTGGCTGGCCTCAATAATGCTGGCAAGCAGCCTGCCGGCACCGATACCATAACAACCCATCACAATCGGGTGGCTTTTACCTTCGGTGTCGGTATAGAAAGCTCCCATTTTTTCAGCCAGAAAAGTACCTAGTTTGAAGATATGGCCCACCTCAATACCTCTTATGGATTTAAGCTCAGCGTCACATTTAATACAACTTTCACCTGCCTGGGCCAGTGCAATGTCGGTTATCATGGTAGCGGTAAAATCTCTCGGGTAGTTTACATTTTTCAGGTGATAATCCGGTTTATTGGCACCGGCTATAAAATTAGACCCCATAGTTACAGATTCATCGGCAATCACTTTGACTTCTTTTAAACCTATGGGAGAAGCTGAGCCGGCGACAATACCGGCGTTCTTTACTTCATCTGTCAGCGCCAGCCTTAAATCGGTTGCCTTCAAGGCATTTTTTAGCTTAACCTCATTGACCTCAATGTCTCCCCTGATAGCAACAAATACCAGTTCTCCATCTGCCACATAGAAAACTGCCTTCAGGGTTTGGGAGCTGGGAGTATTTAAATACGCAGCTACTTCTTCAATGCTTTTCTTGCCTGGTGTGGCTACTTCTTCAACCGGTAAAGCAACTTGGTACGGCTGTTTTGTTTTAATACTTTTCGCTTTTTCAGCATTAGCAGCATAGCCACATTTTTCACAATGGATAATTACATCTTCGCCGCATTCAACAATTGCCATAAATTCACTTGAGTCTTTGCCGCCTATAGCACCGCTGTCAGCCTCAATCATAATTACCGGCAATCCGGCGCGCCGGTAAATGTTTTGGTAGGCCTGACGCATCTTGTCATAACTGCGGTTTAAGCCTTCTTCATCTGTGTCAAAACTGTACAGGTCTTTCATGGTAAATTCTCTAACCCGTATCAGTCCGCCACGGGGCCTGGGCTCATCACGGAACTTGGTTTGAATCTGATAAGGCATTACCGGCAGGTCACGGTAGCTTTTTACAAAGAAGCTTATAAGGTCGGTTATCACCTCTTCATGGGTAGGCCCCAAGACCAGCCGGCGTTCTTTTCGGTCGGTAACATCAAACAGAATCTTTCCAAAGGCTTCACCACGCCCGCTCTTGTCCCATAATTCTCTGGGTTGAAGCACCGGCATGGTTACTTCCTGCCCGCCGGCTTTATCCATTTCATCCCTTATGATGTTTTCAATCTTTTTCAAGCAGCGGTGGGCAAGGGGAAGGTATGAATAAACACCGGCCGACAGCTGACGTATCATGCCGGTTCTTATCATAAGCCGGTGGCTTATGGTATCGGCTTCAGCAGGAACTTCTTTTTGGGTTTTACTAATGAGCTTTGATAAAAGCAAACGGGTTTCTCCTTTAAATTTGTGTTTTTAATATCCGGGATGCGGTAAAAGTATAGCAGTTTTTCATTGCTTCAATCATACCAGAGTTAAGAAGTAGTAAAGCTATTTGGGAAAACGGTCAATCTCAGCCATTAATTCTTCAATAATATCTTTCTCTTGAATGACCTTTACTTTTTCTCCTCGTTTAAACAACACTGCCTTCTCCTTGCCGCACGCAATGCCCACGTCAGCATTCCTGGCTTCACCGGGGCCATTAACAGCACAACCCATAACAGCCACCTTTATACATTTATCAACACTATTGAGGCGTTTTTCTATTGCTTGTGCTATTTGCATTAAATTCACTTCCGTCCGTCCGCAAGTAGGGCAGCTTATCAGCACCGGCCCGCGCTTTCTTAAATTCAGACTTTTTAATATCTCGTAAGCTGTTTTAACTTCTTCTAATGGTGGCGCAGTTAAAGAGATGCGTATGGTATCACCTATGCCTTCATACAGAAGAGGTGCCAGGCCGGCGGTGCTTCTTATAATTCCGGCTGGTGGCACACCGGCTTCAGTAATGCCCAAATGTAACGGGTAATGGGTCATGCCGGCAATTTTACGGTAAGCTTCTATGGTGTCGGGTACATCAAAAGCTTTTAAAGATATCTTAATCAGGTCAAAATCCAGTTTTTCCAGCAGTTCTATTTCACGCATGACGGCTGCGGTCATTCTGTCGGGTAATGGTAATGAAGGGTCGATATCCGGTGGCATGGAGCCGGCGTTTACACCTATTCGTATCGGAATCTGCCTGACTTTGGCTGCTTTTACTACCTGGGTTACTTTTTGGTGACTGCCGATATTACCGGGGTTTAACCGCAGGCCATCAGCTCCACTCTCAATAGCTGCCAGTGCAAGGCGGTAGTCAAAATGAATATCGGCGATCAACGGAATGCCGATGTCGGTTTTGATATCTCTTATCGCTTCGGCCGCGCTCATATCCGGTACAGCTACTCTTATGAGTTCGCAACCTGCCTCCTCAAGTTCTTTAATCTGTAAAACGGTTGCCTTTATGTCACGCGTATCTGTTTTGGCCATGGATTGAACCACAACCGGAGCAGTACCTCCGATGGTTACATTGCCATAACTGATAGCCTTACTGCAACGCCTGTTAATCAAGGAATAATGCTACCTCCGCCGATAATCCGGGTAATATCCTGGATAGTAACCGCCAGCATAAGCATTATAAGCATCAGGAAGCCTGCCAGGTGAACCAGGCCCTCTTTTTTGGGTGGTATTTTTTTACCCCCTCGTACCCATTCCAGCAGCACAAAAATAATACGCCCCCCATCTAATGCCGGTAAAGGGAGCAGGTTTATTATTGCCAGATTAATGCTTAAAAAGGCAGCAAATTCGAGCAAAGGACTTATTCCTGCACGTGCAACTTCTCCGGTAATCTGGGCGATGCCTATAGGGCCAGCTATACCACCGGCGGCTGCCCCGGTTACCAGGCTGAGTATGGCATTCTTGAATAATACCAGTGTTTCAAAGGTTTCACTGATGCCCTTGGGGATGGCCCGCCAGAAAGGCAG
>PWTP01000152.1 GCA_003563865.1 Dehalococcoidia bacterium | reverse complement strand
TATCCATCAATTGAGCCTATATATACATTCTCATGGCTCACCAGCGGGCCGCCAATAATGGGTTGAGGGGCTGTTTCATCGAGGAAAACCGACTTAGACTGCCGGTCGGTAACCGAAAAAGCGTGTATCTTTCCGCTGTAATCACCTGCAAAAAGGGTGTCTCCTTCAAGGGCAGGTGTGGCATAGATTATTCCTGATGCGGCCGGAGCGCAGCCGAGCCCGCCACCCGCAGCCCCCGCATCCAGTGTCTCCTGCCATTGATAAAAACCGTTTTCACTGTTTAATGAAACCAGTTTTCCGCCAGCTGCCCCAAGATACAAACTGCCGTTGCCGTATACAACTCCAGACCAGCCTGCCTGCGATGCGCCAAAATCAACGCAGCCAGCCAGCATTACGCTAACAGCTATCAGTAAGGTGAATACGGTTATTTTTATTTTATGTCTTTTTATTTGCACCTGTTTTCCTCAAGTCTTAAGTCATGGTTGTTTTCCGGTACGGGATCATAACCTCCAGGCTTGAAAGGATGACATCTACAGATACGCTTGGTGCCCATCCAGATACCACTCCAAAAACCGAACCGGCTGATAGATTCATATGTATATTGAGAGCACGTTGGTGTGTACCGACATGATGAAGGTAGTACGCTGGAGATATATTTCTGGTAAAACCGGATCATATTTAAACCCATTTCTTTCATTGTTTTTCTACTTTTGAAGTAAGCCTGCCTTGTTTAGAACAGCCAATAAACTGATTTTTAGAGCACGGAAGTCCATGCTTACAATCGACGGATGGGTTACAATAACCAGATCCCAGCCAGGTTTTATGTCTTCTTGCCGTAAAATTTCCCGTAACATACGCTTGACTCTGTTTCTTATTACTGCAGTGCCCACCTTACGGCTTACTACAATACCCCAGCGGCTGAACTCCAATTCATTGGTCGCCGCCTTAATGGTCAGCCCTCGCGTTCTCCATTTTTGCCCCTCAACATGAACACGGTTAAACTCCCCGGTCTTCCTGAGGCGATGGTGCTGCTGTTCTGATCTGCAAGACATTTCCAAAATCCGGTATCAAAACCGAATGCAGAAGCTAGATATCAAATTATTAAACAACCACAAGCCTTTTGCGCCCCTTAAGGCGCCGGGCCTTGAGAACTGCTCTTCCGCCTCTGGTGCTCATACGTGCTAGAAAGCCGTGTTCTCGTCTCCTGGGAATTTTTTTTGGTTGATATGTTCTTTTTGGCACGTTTACTCCTAAATATTACAACACATTTAAATTGATAGCAGTGGGCTAACTCTGAGGGGTTTCTTCTTTATTTTCTTTTTCACTGCCGTTATCTAACGGGGCATCAGCTGCAGCAACCTCTCCGGTTACAGCCGGTTCTTCTGCAACAGGCGCTTCAGCCGGGGCTTGCTCTTGAGTGGCAGCAGCAACTTGTGCCACTGCTTTAGCCGGCTCTTTTCTGTAATAAGGTCGCCCGGTATCGTAATGTGCACCCATCTCATATATGTGATCTGCACTATACGGCAACAAAGCTAAATAGCGCGCCCGCTTAATAGCATTGGCCAGTGCCCGCTGATGCCTGGCGCAATTACCGGTGCGCCTTCTGGGAAGAATTTTAGCCCGGTCGGTTAGATACCGGCCAAGCAGGCCTATATCTTTATAGTCTATGCGGGTACTTTTGTTAGCACAAAACGTGCATACTTTTCTCCTGGCAACATATTTTGAGCCACCCCATTTGCCGCCAGGCCTACCTTTGGGTTTCGTGGTTGATTCTCTTGCCACAGGTATCTTTTCTCTCCTTAATAATTATTATAAATTCCTGACTCACGTCAAAGAAAGATATGATATTTATGTAAATGGTATGTCATCAGGAGAAAGTTCGTCTGTTTCAGAATACTCATTCTTGTCTTCTGACCCTGATGATGACTGACGATCTAAAAACGTAACCCTGCTAGCGATAACCTCAGTTCGTGTGCGTTTCTGGCCATCCTGGCCTTCCCAGGAACGGTTGTGCAACCGGCCTTCAACATAAACCAGTCTGCCTTTGGTTAAAAACTGGTTACATTGTTCAGCCAGCTTATTCCAGGTAACCACACTGAACCAGTCTGTTTCCTGCTTGCGTTCGCCTTCGGGTGTATTATAGAATCGGTTAGTAGCCATTCTAAAAGAAGTAACCGGATTGCCGCTTGCAATAAAGCGCATTTCAGGGTCATTCCCGACATTGCCAATCAACATTACCTTGTTCAGACTCACCATAGCACTATCTCCTTAACTCGAGTTCTCCTCAACTATCAACATGTGACGCAAAACCTGCTCATTAAGATTCAGCTTGCTCTCCATCTCCCTGGTTCTATCCGGGCTCATGCTAAAACAAATAAGAACATAGTAGCCTTCGCTTAGATGGGCAATTTGATAAGCCAGTTTCTTTTTTCCCCAGGGTTCAACTTTAGTTATTTCACCCCCAAGACCCGTAACCAGCTGTTTTAGGGATTCTGCCACTTGCTCATTATCAGCATCGATAGCTCCAGGGCGGGTCACGATTACCATCTCATAATTATGCAGGGATTTCTCTTCACCTTCCACGGCAAGAGCTGCAACCGGTTTTTTCTTTGTTTGTTTAACTGCCACGTTTATAGCCTCTTTTTGTGTGATCAAAATTTAGGCCCATTATAACACAGGCATTGTATAACAACAATTACGAGCGTAACTCAGGCAGCTACAAGTCGAAATACAACATCTACCTGTAATTATCGGAAACAAAATCCCAATTCACCAGCTGCCAGAAAGCTTCCAGGTATTTTGGCCGGGCATTCCGGTAGTCAATATAATAGGCATGCTCCCAAACATCACAGGCTAGTAAAGGCTTTTTGCCTGCAGTAAGCGGGTTGCCCGCATTACTGGCAGCTTCAATAGCCAGTTTCCCATCTGCTTCCTTAACCAACCATGCCCATCCGGAACCAAAAAGGGTTACGGCTGCATGGGTGAACTGTTGCCTGAAATCTTCAAAAGAGCCAAAACTACTCACAATGGCAGTTATCAGTTCACCATCAGCCTTGCCACCGCCTTCCGGTGTGAGACAATGCCAGTAAAATGTATGATTCCAGACCTGGGCTGCATTATTGTATATTCCTCCCGATGCCTGCTTGAC
This sequence comes from Dehalococcoidia bacterium, assembly GCA_003563865.1. Taxonomy (GTDB): domain Bacteria; phylum Chloroflexota; class Dehalococcoidia; order Dehalococcoidales; family CSSed11-197; genus CSSed11-197. The sequence goes on along the minus strand of PWTP01000152.1, from coordinate 1,035 downwards.
GATACCTTCAAGTTTCATTGTTTCAAACTCAGTCCCCTGAATTAGCTTGTTTAAGTTATCAACATATGCCCTATGATGCTTGCCGTAGTGATATTCAATAGTTTCTCCTGATATCAACGGTGAAAGTGCCTCCACAGCATAGGGCAGTACCGGCAATTGGTGTGTCATAATTACCTCCTCCAGATATAATGATGCATATATTGTAAGGGATTTTGCTGTTTGCAGGAAACAAGCTGAGTGCTGTTAATAACAAATTTTTTCACCATAACAGGCTCTGGCACAAAAATATTGACACATCACGTTTCTTAAGCTTAAATTAAGTAACACCAATGTGCGGCCAAGTAATTAAAAAGGCAATTGTATAAACTTTTTCAGGTCCCGCCTTTTACATGTATCTCGCAAATTATTATCACGGCATTTGAGTTTGTGTACAACGGGCCACCATTAATAATGGAGCTACTATTATGGATATTAAAACCGAAAAGATACCTCCTATTGATCTTGATATTCCGAAAATTACTAAAGCAGCTACATTTGCCCTTGGCTGATTCTGGGGGCCTGAATCCCAGTTTGGGATTATCGAAGGAGTAATAAGAACCCGGGTGGGTTATGCCGGAGGTTCTACTCATAACCCGACTTATGTAAACCTTGCAGATCATAGTGAAGCACTTCAAATAGATTATGATCCTGCCAAAATCTCATATGAAGACCTGCTCGGATTATTTTGGGACTTACACAACCCAACAGTTCCTGCACGATCAAGGCAGTACATGTCAATAGTATTTTATCATGATAAGGAACAGGAAGCATTGGCACTAACTACCATGCAAGCAGAAGAGAGAATACTGGATCGAAAAATTGTGACTGAAATTGTCCCTTATTCTGTGTTTTTTCTGGCTGAAGACTACCATCAAAAATATTACCTGCAACAAGATGCCATGTTGATGAAAGAATTCAGTTCTATTTACCACCACATGAGCAAAATAGTCAATTCCACCGCAGCAGCCAGGGTAAATGGTTACCTGGGAGGTAACG
>PWTP01000025.1 GCA_003563865.1 Dehalococcoidia bacterium | reverse complement strand
GTCGATGTTGATTTTGTTTAAGACCAGGCCTCCACCACAGGAAATTACCTGGTTTTGCCCGGCTGATATGCTTTTAACTGTTTCTATCTCCAGCTCGCGAAAGCCGATTTCCCCCCTTTGATTAAATAGCTCGGTTATGCTTGATCCGGTGTTAATTTCTATCAACTTATCCAGTTCAACCAGGCGTTTACCGGTTTTTTTTGCCAGGATTTTGGCGACAGTGGTCTTGCCTGAACCCATAAAACCCGTGAGAGCAATACTGGTTTTGGCTTGAATTTTTTTAGCTCCTGCCGGTTGCCGTTTAACAGCTTTATTCTGGCCCTCCAGAGCTTTCAAGGCTTCATTTCTCATGGTGCCTACCGGGGCTGATAAACCGGTCCATAATTCAAAGGCAAGCGCTCCCTGCCATATAAGCATCTCCAGCCCGTTAACCGGTTGGGCGCCGGCAAAGGCTGCTTCTGACAAAAGTCTTGTTTGTAAAGGATTATAAATCAGATCAAAAACCACCATGCCGGGCCTCAATAGATTAGACGGAACCAGCGTTTGGCTGGTGTCAGGGTGCATCCCCACACTGGTAGCATTTACTAAAAGATGGGCCGTTTCGAGTGCGGCTGCCAGGTTTTTTGCGTTTAACTCTGCGGCATCAACCTGCTGTTTGCTTTCTTCAGAGAGTTTATTGGCCATTTGAGTTACTTCATTCAATCTGGCAGGGCGGTTCAAAAAGGTGATACTGGCGTGGCTGTCAGCAAGGGCGTAGGCAACTGCCATGGCTGCCCCTCCTGCTCCTATTATTACTGCCTTTTTCCCGGCCGGGTCAATGCCCTGGCCGTCAAGGGCTTTTAAAAAACCAGTTGCATCTGTGTTATAGCCTTTAAGCACTCCGTTGGTGTTAACAATGGTGTTAACTGCACCTATACGTCGGCATGCCGAATCAACCTCGTCCAACAGTGGCATTACATCAACTTTATATGGCACAGTAATATTTAGCCCTTTGAAGTTGAGTGCCCTGGCTCCGTCGATAGCAGCTTTTAGATGTTCGGGTTTTATTTTAAAAGCAAGATAGCTATAGTTTAGCCCCTTGTCTTTAAAAGCGCTGTTATGCATTACGGGTGAAAGGCTGTGCTCTACCGGGTTGCCAAACAGTGTACATATTTCCGGTTTGCTACAGGTCATAGTTCCAGAGAGGAATAGATCTGCCTGAGTTCCGGGGCTGTTAGCTGGCCTTCGGCTGATTCAAATCCTTTTTTCACCGAAACAAATGTGAAGGCACTGCCGGCTAATGGGCTCAGTATACGGCTGATTATTCCTTTTTCTCCCATACTTGTAATTATTACCTCTTTCTGATGAAATTCATGAGCCAAGTTTAGTAGATTTATATTATCATCCAGGCCGTTTGCCCAGGTAGAGATTTTGGCAATATCAGCCCCGGCATCAAATTGCCTGGCAGCCAGTCTCCTTAGTTCATGAGCCGTTGGAGTCACTTTAAAATTGTGATACGAGATAATTAACCTGGCTTTATGTTTGATAAGAGGCACCAGGCGCTTTAAATTAGGCGTTGCCAGTTCAAGATCTACCATGGTTGCGCCGCTCTGGCAGGCTTTTAACAGCACTTCTTTGCGCCTGGCTTCGCTTTCATGCCATGCACCACCTTCAGTTTTCAGCCGGCAGGTGGCTATCCATGGTTTGTTGATCGACTCTGCCACTTTAGGCCAACTATCACCAATCAGATCCAGGCGTAGTTCAAATAAATCGACAGATGGCCCGGCCTCATCAATTACTGCTAGATCGCTGTTTGTTATTACTCCGCAAATGCGTGGTTTGTGCATCAGCCTGGTAAAATCACCTCTTTTATAATTTCAAGAGTAACATCGTTGCTAATAACGGCAGCACCGGGATTGGTTATCATTACAAAACCCATTTTACCATTTTTGATTTTCTTATCATGCCTGATTGCCTGGATAATCGCCTCTGTATCCATTTTGGGCATGTTGACAGGCAAACCGGCCCGGTTAACCAGGTTTTTAAGCCTGTCATACCCTTCCTTATCCAAAATTTCCATCATATATGAGATCCTGGCAGCCAGCACCATCCCGATGGCAATTGCACGTCCATGGCTAATACTGAAATTAGAGCAAGCCTCGATACCGTGACCTATGGTGTGTCCGAAATTTAGAATTTGTCTTAATCCCTGGTCTTTTTCATCTTTTTCTACCACCCGGGTTTTAACCCTGGCTGAGCGGTATATAACATTTTTAAGCAGACCTTTGTCTTTTAATATTACACGTTCAATTTTACTCTCAAGCAGGTTAAAAAACTTTTCATCAAAAATAACAGCGCTTTTAATTACTTCAGCAAGCCCATTGGCAAATTCATCATCCGGCAGAGAGGTCAAAAGGTTAACATCACTCAGAACCAGGCAGGGCTGGTAAAAAGAGCCTATCTGGTTTTTAAGGACTCCATGGTTAACCGCTACTTTGCCACCGATGCTGCTGTCCACCTGGGCTACCAAAGAGGTCGGCATCTGAACAAGTGGAATTCCACGCATATAAGTTGCAGCAACAAATCCGGCCAGGTCTCCAATCATGCCTCCTCCCAAAGCAATAACCGGATTGCCCCTGTCTATATTAAGGCTGGCCAGAGTGTTATAAATATCTGAAGCAGTTTTAAGGGCTTTATGCTCCTCTCCTGCGGGCACAGTTATAAGCTCGGCCTTGATTCGGGCGCGAGATAGTGAATTAGATAGCCTTTCTCCGTAGAGCGGGCCTACATTTGAATCGGTTATTATCACCACTCTACCGGAATTGGCTGCTTCTTTAATCAATTCGCCGGCATTATCCAGCAGGTCAACCCCGATGAGTATGTTACAGCAATCAAGGCTGGATGTTTTAAGTTTTAGTTTATGCATGTAGCTGCCCGATTTTCTTTCCTGAACAGTGACAGGCTTTGATGTAATGCCTTGCATTGTTCTATCAATTTGCCAAGCTCATTTGAGGTAATCATCTGCTGTCCATCACATTTAGCCTCCTTGGCATTGTAATGAACCTCGATTTCAAGGCCTGAAGCTCCTGCAGCAATTGCTGCCATACTCATTGTCATAATGAGATCGCGTCTGCCGGCTGCATGAGAGGGATCTACTATTATTGGCAAATAAGTTTCCTTTTGAACAACCGGTATTGCCTGCAAATCCAAAGTGTAACGGGTATAGCTTTTGCCTTTGCCTATAGGTACAATACCGCGCTCGCATAGTATTATATCTTTATTGCCGGATGCTGCAATATACTCGGCAAAAGAAAGGAACTCTTCAATGCTGGCACCGAAATGACGCTTCAGCAGTATAGGTTTTCGGGTTTTAGCAGCCGCAATAAGCAGGTCCTGATCATACATGTTTCTCGATCCGATTTGCAGAATGTCGGCATATTCTTTTACCAGGTCTACATGCGATTCGCCTCTTATTTCGGTTATAACCGGCATGTCATATTTGTCACCGGCTTCTCTTAACCAGCCGAGTGCCTGCCTGGCACCTTCGATGTTTGAGCCGAGCCCCTGGAATGAATGAACTGAAGTGCGTGGCTTGAAAACACCGCCTCTAAGAATATGTGCTCCGGCGGCCTTGACCTCGGTTGCAATTTGCATTAGCTGCTGTTTGCCTTCGATAGCACATGGGCCGGCTATAAATACCGGTTCATCAGCGCCTATTCGGATTTTACCTGCCTTAACCACCCGGCTTTCGGTTTTGCCATCAAAAAGAGTTGAGTATTCACGGTTGATAAGCTTATAAGGAGTTTCAACCAGCCGCACTTCCTTGACACCGGGTAGTGTCTCAAGATGCGTTGCCGAGATTTTGGTTTCATCTCCTATTATTCCAATCACAGTCCGAATTTCTCCTTTTGAAACATCAACTCCCAGACCGTGCTTTTTGATATCGTTTACCACACCGGTGACTTCTTCTTCGGTTGCCCCTTTACGCATTATGATCACTGCCTGCACCTCCTTTATTTTTTAAATCATTTGTTTAGAATAAATAAAAAACCCTCCACAGTGGGAGGGTTACCATTCTCTATTAACCTGTATTAAGAAGCTAAAAGCCAGCCCTCCCGTTTAGCAACGAGCTAAAATAAAAGTATGCCCAAAAATAGCCGGCTGGAATAAATACTTGCTTATCTTTCATTAAACGATCCGCGTCTTAATCTTCGGGCATTCTAGCATTGGGTTC
>PWTP01000012.1 GCA_003563865.1 Dehalococcoidia bacterium | reverse complement strand
CAAAAGTTGGCGCTATTTATTTTTATACACCCTCTTTTTCATGATCATTATACTCGGCAGTGAAAGCCCGGTCAAAGTCTGGGGAGTATGTTTATTACCCTTTGGACAGTAACTAATTCAGCTCTTTTGCGTTAGATATCAGGTACCGTATAAGCACATGGCTTTTGTCAAAATAGTCTACATGTTACAATTTAGATTCCGGAACTTGCACTACGGGTGAGTTTTAGGAAGTGATTGAAAGTTAGCTGAAATGAAACGTAAAGGAGGCACAGAATTGAAAAAGTTATTATTATTGTTTTTTGCATTGATACTGATGCTGGGAGTTTTCGGTGCCGGTTGTGAAGCAGACAACGGTGAAAAGGTGATTCAGTATAACGATGGAAGCCAGTATATAGGTGAAGTGCAGGATGGCCTGCCTCACGGTTACGGTGTATTAAACTTTTGGAACGGGTTCAGACATGAAGGGTATTATGAGGACGGCTTGCGTAATGGTGTTGGTACGCTGTTTGATGCCAACGGAAACAAATTATATGAAGGCGATTGGCAGGATGATGTCTACCATGGTGAAGGCACTCTTTACTGGGAAGACGGCACAGTAGCTTATGAAGGGGGATGGCAGGAAGGTAAATACCATGGCCAGGGAACCCTTTACTTGAAAAATGGTCAAAAAGTCTATGAGGGTGAATACCAGGCTGGCAAAAAGCATGGTGAAGGCACTTTATTTAATGAAAATGGCCTGAGAGTTTATAGCGGCAATTTTTACGAAAACGAGTGGCATGGCCAGGGTATTTTGTACGATGTTGAAGAAAACAAGGTATACGAGGGCGAATGGGTGAATGGAGAAATAAACGGCTATGGCATTACCTATGATTCTGAAGGGCAGGAAACCTATGAAGGCGATTTCGTAGATGGAGTGCGGCATGGCGAGGGCATCCTTTACTGGGATAACGGTAAAAAAGCTTATGAAGGCGAGTGGCAGGAAGGCATACGCCATGGACAAGGAATCATTTATGATGATAATGAAAACAAGGTATACGAGGGTGAACTGGCCGATGGAGAGCATCATGGCCAGGGTACACTATATAATGAACATGGCGAAGTTATTTTTGAAGGCACCTGGGAAGAGGGCCAATATGACACAGGTATCGGTAAATTGTATGATGGCAGTGGCAACCTGATATATGATGGAGAATGGCAAGATGGCAAATACCACGGGCAAGGTACAATGTATGATGAACATGGCGAAGTTATTTTTGAAGGCACCTGGGAAGAAGGAGAGCCTGTAGAAGAATAGAGACCCCGTTTCTAAAGTACTGACTTTCCGCCCGAATTATCTCTCAGGGTTTCTCAGGAGAACATGAACCTCACACTCCGAACCGGGCGGGAAGAAAGTTGATTCTTTAAGCTCAAAACCGTATTTTTGATACATGGCAACATTCTTCCGGTTCTGGGTTTCAGCGTAACAGGGCAAACCTATTTTGTCCAGATGATTTAACATAGGCCGTATAAGTTTTGAGGCATAACCCTTCCCCTGGTATTCAGGGGCTACAGCCAGTAAAGCCAGATACATATAGTGCTTGGGAGCGTGTTTCTGCTTAAGTGCTTCAGCAAACTTTTCTTCTCTGTATGAATAATTCAGATAGTGCCACCCACAACGAAAAGGCAGTAATAATAAACCTGCACGCACTTTATTCCACCAGGGGGATTTTGCATTTGATGTCAGCCAGATTGCGATCCCTTCGCACTCAGGTGAAGTGACCATTACTTTATCTCCGTTTAGAAGGCTGAGTTTAATAAAGTAACGGTAAATGTAGTGGATGTTACCCCTTTTTCTGGGGTTGGGTATTGCATATTTAATACTTGGATCATCAGCAAAAGCAGATGTTGCACATTTAGTTGCAGCATCCAGCTGATTGATGTTCAGTTGAGTGAGTTTTTGAAATAATGTCACAGAGTTATTCTTAGAAGATTACAGCGTATTAAGTAAAAAATGGGGTGAGTGGAGGGATTTGAACCCTCGATCTCCAGGGCCACAACCTGGCGCCTTAGACCACTGGGCTACACTCACCATATCCTGTAATTATAGTCAAAAACGATATCAGGTTTCAATTTTAATTGCCATTTACCATTTTAGATCGCAAAAAGTTAAGCGCTTTGAAGGCAGCTTCGGTTTCAGCTGCTTTTTTGTTTTTGCCTTTTCCGGTGGCTATGGTGTCGTCATCAAGCCTGACTTCTACCGTAAAATCAGGTTCATGGGCAGGCCCGCTGGTGTCAGTTATATGGTATGTAACCTCACCCAGCTTTTTTAACTGTACCAGCTCTTGCAGGCTTGATTTGTAATCACCACTCTCCTGGTTTAGTGCCGTCTTTTCAATCAGATCGTCATAAAGCTCCAGTGTAACTTGCTTGGCCTTTTCTAAGCCCCCGTCAAGATAAATGGCACCCAGCACTGCTTCCAGGCCTCTGGCCAGATTGGCCGGTTTATCTCTCCCGCCGGTAGCTTCTTCGCCTTTCCCAATGAAAAAATGCTTACCCAGGCCAATCTTTCTTGCCAAAGTCGCCAGGGTAGAGCGGCAAACAAGGCTTGACCTCAGTTGTGTGAGCTCGCCTTCAGTAGCATTCGGGATCATCAAGAACAGTTCACGGGCGATTATCAGGCCAACAACAGCATCTCCCAGATATTCAAGTCGTTCATTTGAGGCAACATTCGGAATGCTCCTTTCATTCAGAAGTGAACTATGCACGAGGGCTTCTTTAAGCAGACCTGGGTTTTTAAAGCTGTAATTAAGCTGTTTTTCTAATTCTTCAAAAGGCATAGCATTAACTTTCTTTAAATATCATACAAGAACACCTGATCCGTAGTCCACACGAAGTCTCTTCTAATACAAGATGAGCATGAAGAGACTATTTCCTTGCCCGGAATTGGCTTCAAATGATATACTAAGCCAGTTGCTGGGGAATCGTCTAGTGGTAGGACAGCGGACTCTGAATCCGTATGGGAAGGTTCGAATCCTTCTTCCCCAGCCAAAATAAAATTGTGGCGCATTCGTCTAGCGGCCTAGGACACCGCCCTCTCAAGGCGGAGATCACGGGTTCGAATCCCGTATGCGCTACCAATTGCTAAATAGGCCTCTTTTTCAAAGCTAAATAGCTTCTGAGAAAATCAACGGTAAACATCTTTGCGGTGGCTGATTTTTACCACCGAGATGGTAAGCTCATTATCTTCGACAGAATATAAAATGCGATACCGACCTTGTCGAATACGGTATCGTTCCTGTCCTGTCAGCTTTTCGCTTCCTGATGGCCGAGGGTTTGCTTTTAATGAATCAATCTTTTGAAGTATCTTCTTTATTTCTTCCTGGGGTACTTTCCTTAAATCTTTTTCAACAGATACCTTGAAAAAGATACTATATTCGGCCATCTTGATTTAGCCTTTTAACCATCTCATCATAGCTGATTACCGGCTCTTTTGCTCGCTCATCAAATGCAGCAATATCTTCGGCATCTTCTGCCAGGGCTTCTCTTACAGCGTCATTTACCAGGTGTGATACAGACCGGGAAATTGTAGCTGCCTTTAATCGAAGTGCTTTGTACAAGTCAGACTCGAGATAAATCGTAGTCCGTTTACTTTTAGAAAGCATATCTTAATCTCCTGTTTCTTATTATAGAGACATTATAACGTTATAACGTTAAAACAGCAATATTTTAATTTTCTCAGAGATTAATAGTTGCCAAATCAGCCTAGCCACCTCTTAATTCTCAGGTAATAGTCCATAAACTGTCCCATACCAATGTAGGTTTTACGAGATTTGTTATGAATATAAACCGAGCTATGGGCAAAAGGTTCTGTCTTTCGTACCGCAAGCTCTACCAATAATCTGTTAGCGCAATACAGGCTGAACGGCCTGCATTATTTATTGTCCGGGCATCAATATTACATCAGGCGAAAATAGCTCTGCCGAATACCGGGGCGATGAAGTGGCGCATCAGAATAAAAAAAGCTTGCTGTACTGCTTTGAAAACTGACTCTTGAAATCATCAAGATAATCTCTATATGAATACCTCTGGAATTGCAGCAAGCTTTCTGATTCATTGGTGTTATACCAGTCCAGATAGTATGGTTTCCGGGTGAATTTGTCCTCAGGCGGCAAAGGCTATCGGAAAGTGTCCAGCAAGCCATCGATCATATATCGAAACAACATTCTTTCACTGCTGCCGGCGCTGATAATATT
>PWTP01000157.1 GCA_003563865.1 Dehalococcoidia bacterium | reverse complement strand
GCAGTATCTGGTTCCAGGCAATGTGCTTTTATGGCACCTACTGAAATACTTGCCCAGCAACATTTCAAAGCAGTTACCAGTTTACTTTCCCAGGCCGGAATTCCAGTTTCCGGTGAAGAACCGTTAAAAAAGTTTGGTGGCATCTTCTCCAAACCGGTTACAATTGCACTGCTTACAAGTGATATCAAGAATTCCACCAAAAAACGGCTTAATGATGGAATCAAAACCGGCAACATTGATATTATCATCGGCACGCACGCGATTTTCCAGGAAGAAGTTACTTTCAAGGATCTCGGGCTGGCAGTTATTGATGAACAGCACCGTTTTGGCGTAGTTCAACGCCAGGCTCTACGGCAAAAGGGTAAAAACCCTCACATTTTGGTCATGACAGCCACGCCCATACCACGCACTCTGGCACTAACCCTGTATGGAGATTTGGATATTTCAATAATCGATGAAGTGCCACCCGGACGTCAGATTATAAAAACCCGCTGGCTTAAACCTGATGAACGTTATAAGGCCTATAACTTTATCCGTAAACAGATAGATGAAGGCCGCCAGGCATTTATCATCTGCCCGCTGATTGAAGATTCAGATACCCTGCAAGCCAAAGCGGCTACAGTTGAATTTGAACGGCTTTCCCGCGAGGTATTTCAACATCTTCAGCTTGGTTTGTTGCACGGGCGCATGAAGGCTGCCGAAAAAGAAGATGTAATGCGGGCATTTTATGAGGGTAAACTGGATATTTTAGTTTCGACACCGGTGGTAGAAGTGGGGATTGACGTCCCCAATGCTACCGTTATGTTAATTGAAAGTGCCAATCGATTCGGCCTCTCTCAGTTACACCAGTTCCGCGGACGAGTCGGCAGGGGAGAACATCAAAGCTACTGCATATTGATGGCTGAAACCGCCAGTGAAGTGGGAGCAGAACGGCTAAAAGCCATTGAAGATCTGCATGACGGCTTTAAACTGGCTGAAAAAGACCTTGAGCTAAGAGGCCCCGGTGAATTTTTTGGCACCCGCCAGAGCGGCCTGCCCGACCTTAAAATGGCCAAGCTGTCTGATATGCCTTTATTGGAAAAAGCCCGCAACGAAGCCGATAAAATATTTGCAGCCGACCCCGAGTTGTCTCACCCCGGTCACCATCAAATGACCATTGAGCTGGCACGAATCTGGCCTAAAGAAGTCTCTGCTGAAAAAAGCTAGCAGCCCTTTTGCCGCTTGAATTGGTCAACACACAGATAAACTTTAAATCGCAAACCATTAGTAGCTATGTTATAATCTAACTTCTAGCAAAATGTCTAATATATTAAATGTAAAAAAGAAACTGACTGGCGAGCTTGCCGGGGCTATCGAAAAGGCTCAAGTTGAACAAAGGCTTCCAAGAGTACCGTTGCCGGAGATCACACTTGAACATCCTCAAAACCCGGACCATGGTGACATAGCTACCAGCCTTCCGTTAAAGCTTGCCCGGGCTATGGGCAAAAAACCGCTGGAAATAGCCGAGGAGATTACTAAATCACTAACCGAAATACCGGAATTTTGCAAGTGTGAAGTGGTAGCACCGGGTTTTATTAACTTTTCCTTCAGCCCGGGATGGTTAACCGGCCAGATTAACCTTATATTATCAGACCAATCCGGTTATGGGCGAGTAGATATAGGGCAGGGCAAGAAAGCCCAGTTAGAATTTGTGAGTGTTAACCCAACCGGCCCGCTTCATGTTGGACACGGGCGGGGAGCAGTGCTTGGCAGCACTCTGGCAAATGTGCTTGATAACTGTGGTTACCAGGTATACCGGGAATATTATATTAACGATGCCGGTTCGCAGATAGACTTATTTAAACACTCCCTCTTTGCCCGTTACCGGCAGGGCTTCGGACAAGATGCTCCCATGCCGGAGGGGGGTTACCTGGGCCGGTATATGGTTGAACTGGCTAAAGAAATTACCGCTGATGTGGGCGACAAGTATCTGAAAATGGATGAAGCTGAGGCTGTAAACGAACTTGGCGAAATCGGCCTTAAGCTAATGATAGAAGAGATAAAAAATGAACTCAAAGGGCTCAAAGTTGAGTTTGACCAGTGGTTTTCTGAGCGTCTTCTCTATGAGGAAGGCCATTATCACAAATCCATGTCTCTGCTTCAAGAAGGCGGCCATTTAGCCAAAAAGGAACTTGCTACCTGGTTTGTCTCTACTGCAATGGGCGATAATAAAGATAATGTGGTGGTAAGAAGCGATGGGTCTCCCACCTATTTTGCTGCTGATATTGCCTATCATTACAACAAATTCATCGTACGCGCTTTTGATTGGGTCATTAATATCTGGGGAGCTGACCATCAGGGGCATGTTTCCCGTATGAAAGCGGTGATGAGTGCCCTGGAGCTTGATCCAGATAGGCTTGATATTATTATATCTCAAATGGTTACACTCAAACGTGGTGGAATTCTGGTTCGTATTTCAAAAAGAAGCGGTGAACTTGTAACTTTGAAGGAAGTTATTGAAGAGGTGGGGGCAGATGCATGCCGTTACTTCTTCCTGTCCCGCTCTGCCGACAGCCAGATGGATTTTGACCTTGAGCTTGCCCGCAAGGAGTCGGCTGATAACCCCGTTTACTATATCCAATATGCCCATGCCAGAATAGCCAGTATTTTACGATTGGCAAAAGATGAAAATATTGACTACTCGGATGGTAATATCCAGCTGTTAAACGAACCTGCAGAACTGGCGCTGCTAAGGGGAATGGTTGAACTCCCTGAAGTGATAGAGCTGGTAGCAAAAACGCTCGAGCCTCATCACCTGGCTTATTATTCACAAAAACTGGCCACCCTGTTCCATAGCTTCTACAAACAGTGCAGAGTGGTCCAAAAAGACAATTTAGAACTGACTCAAGCCAGGCTTAAGCTGGTAGTAGCTGCCAAGTTAGTATTTGCCAGCACGCTTGGCCTCATGGGCATGACCGTTCCGGATTCCATGTAGCTTCTTGCAGCCGGTTAAACACAAAGGATATAATAATTTACAGGGTAAGGCTTTTATGGTGAACGATTCCCAGGCAATGCAGTTCAAGGTTGCTCAAATGCTTAAAGAGCCTGTGGGGGCAACCAGAGATTACGTTGTCGACGAGGTTATTGATATACTGGACGGCTCACCACCCAGTAATGTAACCGGCAATGTTCATATGTTGCGCACCAATAGCGGCATACTGGTAAGAGGCACGCTTGACACTGAGGTTACCCTGGTGTGCTCTCGGTGCCTGGATTTGTGCGCTTGCCCACTGGCTTATGGGTTTGAAGAGGAGTTTATACCCGTATTGGATATCTACCATGATACGGCCATACCGGAAGCAGATGATGCAGAGACATTTATAATAGATGAAAACCAGGTGCTGGATATTACTGAAGCAGCCCGGCAGTATGCTATACTGACTATTCCTTTGAAACCGCTATGCCGGCCGGATTGCCCCGGTATAGATTTTTAATAAATAACTAAAAGATCGGAGATTTAAATGGGAGCCCATCCAAAACGGAAAATAAGTAAAGCCCGAAAAAACGAGAGGCGGAGCCATATTAAAGTGGCAGAGTTTCCGGTTCTTGTTGAATGTGCCCAATGCAACAGCATGAAACTTCCTCACAATGCATGTCCAACCTGCGGTACCTATAAGGGCCGTGAAGTTATTGACCTCAAAGCACCCAAAAAGAAGCCAGGGTAACAATAAATAATCTATGACAAGCTCACGCCGCAAGGCAAGAGGTGCGGTTCTCCAGATACTCTACGAAATAGACCTGGCAGGACATTGCCAGCAGCAGGTAATTGAACGAGTACTTGAAACAGTGACACTATCGGCTGAAAATGAGCTGTTCGTTAACAGTCTCGTGCAGGGTATTGTAGCCAAAAAGGATGAGCTGGATGGCTATATCCGCCGTTTTGCTCCCGCCTGGCCTTTATCACAACTGTCATATATTGACCGGAATATACTCAGGCTTTCAATCTATGAACTGCTTTACTGTGATACAACCCCTTACAAGGTTTCTATAAACGAAGCAGTTGAACTGGCAAAAGCCTTTGGCAGCGACAGTTCCCCCAAATTCATCAATGGAGTTTTAAGTTCGGTAACTGAACTTATCTCAAACACCGGTGATACGGCTTCCAAGGATAATATCCAGTAATCTCTTCCATCTGAAATCGTTTTGTCCAAGGTCCAGTTGTACCCGCCTGGCATTGATATTCAGGCTGCCGGCAGCCAATT
>PWTP01000120.1 GCA_003563865.1 Dehalococcoidia bacterium | reverse complement strand
CGATGACACGCACTACTCTTTGGGAAGTGTCCTAAATCATGTGCTACTCCATCAAACGATCATCGGTCAGGAAACCAAAAAACAGTTTGAAAAAGCCGGCTGTTACCCTGATATTGTTGTCGGATGTGTTGGCGGCGGATCAAACTTTGGTGGCATGGCCATACCTTTTGTTAAAGACAAACTGGACGGCAAGCAAAAAGACCTTCGCATTATCGCTGTCGAGCCGGAAAGCTGCCCTACACTCACCAAAGGCCCCTATGCTTATGATTTTGGTGATGTGGCCTGCATGACACCCCTGATGAAGATGTTTACACTCGGCCATGGATTTATGCCGCCACCTGTTCATGCCGGTGGCCTGCGTTATCATGGTATGGCTCCATTAGTCAGCCATCTTTTAAAGCTGGGGTTGATAGAGGCCAGAGCTGTTCCACAAATGGCCACATTTGAAGCTGGAATAACTTTTGCCCGGAGTGAAGGGCATATCAGTGCCCCGGAAACTAACCATGCCATACGGGCAGGTATTGACGAAGCTATCAAGTGCCGTGAGAGTGGAGAGTCAAAGACTATTCTTATTGCTCATTCCGGGCATGGACATTTCGACATGACTGCTTATGACGCATATCTTTCCGGCAAACTCCAGGATTACGAATACCCGTCAGAAATGGTGAAAAAAGCCCTGGATTCATTGCCAGAAGTCTCAGCTTAAACAAACTTCATAGCTACAAAACCGGCAGAGGCTATAAAACTCTGCCGGTTTTTACCTGAAAGGTCTTTTATTAAAAAGCTATTGCTATTGCCTGCCAGGTCTTTATCAGTTATCATATATTAATAAGCTAATTTTAGTTAAAGTTTATGAATAACACAGGCAAAAAGATTCCAATAGTATTAGTATCGCTGGTAATTATGTTGCAGGTAGCAACCGGGTGCTCCATTATTGAAGAGCGTTTCCCGGACATGCCTGCTTCACCCACAACACCGGCCACTGTTACTAATTCTTCCCTGCCTCCAAATTCAAACGCTCAAGAAGTAGCCAGTTGGGTTTCAGCAGTAGAAAAAGCCAAACCTTCAGTAGTAGCAGTTGAAACATCTACCGGATCTGCATCCGGCTGGATTATTGACAGTGAAGGCATTATCGTTACCAACCAGCATGTGATTGAAGGCGCCAGTAATATTGGAGTATTACTGGATGACGGCAGTTTTTACGAATCAGTTGCAGTATACTCTGACCCGGTGACTGACATAGCTGTGATAATTATAGATGCCAGTGGACTTCCTGCAGTCAGCATAGGCTCTTCTGCAAACCTGCAGCTCGGACAGCCTGTAGCTGTAATCGGTAATGCTTTAGGCCTGGGCATAAGTATGAAAGGTGGCTGGGTCAGCCGGCTGGATGTTTCAACCGTCATTGAGGGAAGGGCTTTGTACGGTCTTATCGAAACAGATGCTGCCATGAACCCGGGTAACAGCGGCGGCCCGCTGATTAACCTGGCGGGAGAAGTGGTGGGCATTGCCAATGCCAAACTGGTAGCCCAAGCAGTAGAAGGACTGGCCTATGCAATAAGCATCGACAGTGCGCTTCCGGTTATTGATCAGCTGGTACAAGATGGAGAGATTGTGCATCCATTCCTGGGAGTTCAAGGTTTATTCACAGTCAACCAGTCTGTGGCCGGCTATTATGAACTCGAGGCAACTGAAGGGGTACTCATACTTGGAGTTATCCCCGGCAGTGGCGCTGCTGCAGGCGGCCTTGAACCGGGTGATGTACTACTGGCTATAAATGATGAACCCGTCCTCACCGTGGAAAAACTGGTTCAGGCCATACGTTCAAAGCAGATCGGTCAGACAATTACTGTAACTTATGACCGAAACGGCACCGTCTCGTCAACCAGTGTCACCTTAACCGAGCCTATTAATAATTAACCGGTTTTCTTAACACACAGTTTTATGGCATGGCCATCAATTTTAAAGCTCTCAAAGCAGGTATCTTCCAGGCTTTTGGCTTCAAGCAAGTCGTCTGAAAGGGTCTCTTTTTTGATGTATGCCCCGTAATCATCCATTACTCTGGCAACCACATGGTCAGACTGGTAGACAGTTACAATGCGGTCAGCAATATCAAAGCCCGCCTGCCGCCTTAGAGTTTGTATCCGCCGCACAATTTCCCGTGCCAGGCCTTCGGCTTCCAGTTCAGGAGTAATATCGGTATCGACTGCTACAGTATAATTATTATCTGCACTCACAACCAATTCAGGTTTGGCCAGCTTGGCACCAATAAACACAACCTCGATACTTTTAATGTTCAATTCTTCAAGAACCTGGTCTTTTATGGCATTAATGCGTTTTGTTTCTGCTTCGTTTTGCAGCTTGACCAACATCTTTGAAAGTGGTTGGCGAATCTTTATACCGGCCTGACTCCTGGCTGAACGCCCCAGGCTTGAAATTTTAATGGCCAGTTGAACACTTGCAGCAAGTTCGGCATCAATCATTTCCTGTTCAGCTACAGGAAACTCCGCCAAATGGACACTTTCCGGTGCATCCGGATCGGGTGAACGTACCAGATTTTGGTACATTGCCTCGGCCATAAACGGCATGAAGGGAGCTATCAGCCGGCTTATTGTCTCCAGGCATTTATACAGAGTATTATAGGCAGCTAATTTATCGCCATCGTTTTCGCTTTTCCAGAAACGCCTGCGGCTGCGGCGGACATACCAGTTAGAAAGACCCGAAACGAAAGATTCTATACTGCGCCCGGCCGAAGTCGGGTCATAATGGCCAAGATCATTATCTACTTTGAGTATAAGTTCATTCAGCTCCGATAATATCCAGCGGTCGAGCTCGGCCAATTCGGAGGGCTGTTCCACCAAACAAGGGTTATAACTGTCGATATTGGCATAAGTTACAAAAAAGGAATATACATTCCATAAAGGCAACATGAATTGACGCATGACCTCTCCAACCAGGCCTTCAGAAAACCGCCTGGGCTGTCCGGGTGAGCTGGCAGTATACAAATACCAGCGCATGGCATCAGCCCCGTATTTATTCATGATCACATCCGGCTGAACTACATTGTTACGGCTTTTACTCATTTTTTCGCCTTTTTCATCCAGTATATGACCAAGGCAAATCACGTTTCTATAGGCCGGCTTATTAAATAACAGGGCAGAAATGGCATGCAGGGAGTAAAACCAGCCACGAGTCTGATCTACCGCTTCACAAATGAAATCGGCCGGAAAACGTCCGTCACTTAACAATGACTGGTTTTCGAATGGGTAGTGATATTGGGCAATCGGCATATTTCCGCTATCAAACCAGCAGTCAATAACTTCTTGCTGACGTTTCATGGTTCCACCACACCGGCAATTGTAGGTAAGATCATCCACATAAGGACGGTGCAAATCTATCTCATCAGGGAAACCGGAAAAGCCGGGTTTTAACTTTAACTCTTCTATGCTGCCAATACATTCATATGACTCGCAATTATCACAATGCCAAACAGGCAAAGGAGTACCCCAATAACGCTCTCTGGAAAATGCCCAGTCTACGTTATTTTCAAGCCAATCACCAAATCGCCCGGTTTTGATATGCTCCGGGTACCAGTTAATCTGCTGGTTTAAGGCAATCAGGTCGTCTTTTCTAGCCGTTGTTCTTATGTACCACGACTGCTTAACATAGTAAAGCAGCGGTGTATTACAACGCCAGCAAAAGGGATATGTATGACTAATGGTAGCCTCACGGTGAAGCAGCCCTCTTGCATTAAGATCTGCAATAATTAATTTATCAGCATGCTTAACAAATTTTCCGGCAAAGGTATAATTGCCGGTTATTGTACCGGACAGATCGACATGCTGCACAAAATCCAGACCTTCTTTTCTCCCTGTTTCGAAGTCATCTTCACCAAAGGCAGGAGCAATATGGACAATTCCGCTGCCGTCTTCCATGGAAACAAAATCAGCATTGATTACTTTATAAGCAAGGTTATCGTCCGTTTCCTGCTTTTCCAGCTCGGATGTACCCTTTATAAACCGTTGCCGATCCATCTCAAACCGGTGCGGATTATACAGGGGTTCATAAGGGCTGCCGATCAGCTTACTACCTTTAAAGGTGGCCATAATATTTTCCCGGCAGAGGCCGGTTGATTCTAAAAGCTTTTCAGCAGCAATGAGAATCTCTTCATCCGCCTCAACCATCACATATTCAGCCTTGCTGTCCACTGCCAGTGCAGTATTACCCGGCAAAGTCCAGGGAGTGGTAGTCCACGCCAGTAAAAAAACCGGTTTTTTGATTT
>PWTP01000092.1 GCA_003563865.1 Dehalococcoidia bacterium | reverse complement strand
TCACCATCATACTGGTGATATATTTAGTGTTTATGGCAGCCATTGGGCTCACAATATTTTATGCTGTTACTGTCATAGGGAAGTCACTAATGTCTATGGCCGATGATGCACCCAATCTCATACCTAACGGACTGGATGCAATAGCACAATGGCTTAAAGCTTTGCCGATTTTCTCCCCACAATCAGCTCAGGCACAAATTGATATATATTCAGCTAAAGCTGGCGTAGCGCTGGGTAATGCAATACAAGACTTTTTGACTGTCGGATTGGGAGCCCTTCAAGCTTCATCGGGCATGATCCTGGGTTTTGTTGCAATGCCAATTTTTCTATTTTTCATTCTTAAAGACTGGGATAATCTGCGGAAAGGTTTTCAGACAGTGCTACCACAGTGGACCCTGATACATTTAAGAAATATATTCTCAATAGTTGAGAATGTAACGGGACGCTATATTCGAGGCCAGTTGATCTTGGGACTTTTCGTTGGGATTCTTGCCCTTATATTGTTAATAGTTTTAGGAATTGATTTTGCCCTGCCGCTGGCTGCTTTTGCGGCTGTTACTGAACTGGTGCCCATGATTGGTCCATGGTTGGGTGGTATCGCAGCGGTTTTAGTAACGCTGGCGATTGCCCCGGAAAAGGTTATCTGGGTAATCATCGGTTACGCTGTAATTCAATTGATAGAAAATAATCTGCTTGGACCCAAGATTCAGGGCGCCCAGATGCACATTAACCCGGCATTTATAATAATACTGAGCCTTTTGGGAGCGCATTTTGCCGGAATATTGGGGTTCATTATTGCCCTGCCACTTACCATGACAATTATTGAGATAATTAAATACCTGCGCAAAAGCAACCAGGCCGGAAAGATTGACTGATCTTGTATTGACCTCTGTTATTATCTTGCCCGTCTGGATGTAATATTCAGCTTTCATCATGATTTTGGGAGCGAAATCTATGTTCAAATACGGCTGTATGAGCCAATTGCTGCTTGTTGATAACAGCGGTTTCTAAAATTGTTGGAATCTTAGAAAAAATTGAGGAGTATAATTGTGGCTAACGAACAAGGAACCAGGAAAATAATGACAAAACCGCTACCTCAGATCCTTGACGAGATTGAAGATAGCATTCGGTTGGCCAATGAGGCGGCCAAAAATGCCAGGGAAGCGGCGGAAGCAGCCCAGAAGGCAGGAGAGAAAGCTGCTAATGAGGCGGCCAGGGTCGCTGCCGAAAAGATCGCTCAAGTTGAGCAAAAGGCCAATGAAGCAATGCAATTAGCAGAGCTATTAAAGATGGCTATCATGGAGGCATTAGTTGCGTTGGAAACAAGGATTTCGGGCAAGACATCGAAAAATAATCTCCCATAAGGCAAAGCTGACAAATGGGAATGTAAACAATACAATGGTGAGATGTTTACATATAGTTTGAACCACAGCCTGGCTAATATAATGCTTAGCTTTATACATAGGTCAAGAGCAGCTGAAAAATTCTTTTCGACCTTTCTACTGCATGTTCTACGGGGAGAGATTCGAACCGATAATTAAGGTGTGCTGGTCTAGACTTAATCTGACATTTCAGACAAATTAATCAAACCAAAAGAGAGGAAATGTCAGTGACTACAGAAGAAAAGATCTGTTCGAACCAAGTAACAAAAAGCCAGAGGGTTGCATTTCATTACCCTTTTCAGATTTAAGCATACAGATACGATTTTTTTGTTACAAAGCAAGTATAGATTATCTTTAATTGGAGGAAACTAAGGCTACTACTTAGCAATTTTTCTGCTATAATACATTACTTTTTTACTCTTTGGCATGCTCAATGCTTCCGTAAATAACACCCAAAGGAGATCAAGGTGATGTTAAACAAGCTGGTTTGCCTGGTTATATTCATCATCATGGCAGTCTCACTGGCTGGTTGCAGACAGGAACCACCTGTCACTACAATTCCATCGGATACAACTCCTCCGGCCACAACATCTGCGCCTGTTCCAACTACTTCTCTACCTGCTACCACCACTGCTCCTGTAACTACTACGATTACACCACCCACATCTGATACAAAATGGAATTACAGCCGGCCTATCACCGAAGCCCTTTCAGTTACAGCCGGCAGCAGTGATGCTTCTATCGGTCAACTAGGGACCCACCAAGTTTCAGTTAGCATACCGGCAGAAGCTTTTGACAAAGACACAGGTGTAATCCTTGCCACACCTGAAACCGTTCCTGAAGTTGACCTGTCCAAAATCACCCCACTGGGAGCCCCGGTTGAAATCAAAGCTGGAGACAGTCCGGTAAGAATGGACCGCCCGGTAACCATCAGGTTTGCCATAGACCCCGGAGAAATAACAGCCGATACCGAAACCGGCGAGTTCAGGATACTCTATTTCAACGGTGCATACTGGCAACATTCCCTCCCGGATGAAGTTAATCTTGACCAAAGATACCTCGAGTTTACGACATATCACTTTTCACTCTTTGGCTACGGCAAGGTTGACGTAGAACAACGCATAACCGATTACACCAGCAATAAAGCCCTGGCTGGTTATGCTCAAAAAGTTGCCGATAAACACATCGAGCAAGCCATTGAACAGGTAGTAAAACATGTTCTCAAAGAACAATTGGGCCTTGATGACAAGGGCATGGAAAGCCAGGTATTGAGTTCGATCCTTTTGGATGGTGAATATGCAAGCATGCTTCAGAATGTTAGAAATGGAGATGTTGAATCATTCAACCAGAACCTGCAGATTCTGGTGGGCAAAAAAATCGTTGACAATGTTCCCAGGAGCATGCTTTCAGCTGCTCTTGGAGGAATCATTGGAGGTGCAGGTACTATTGCTGCTGCGGCTGAAGCTGCGGGTTATCTGGCTGAAGGCCAGTATTACAACGCTGCCAGGATACTGGGGGAGAACCTGGCAGATAAGTTCATGATAACAACCGTCGGAAAAATAGCTGTAGCAACAGTACAAAACGAGATAGATGCCTGGAAAAGCAGAGAAATAGAAGCAGCATACCAGGCATATAAAAAAGGCTCTGACGGTACCTGGTGGTTCGGTGGCTACAGTAACGACCCCGGGGATTTCGATGCCGTGTGGGACCAGATGCGGGGAGCAGCCAGGCAATTATGGATTGAAGCCATAAGAGAACAGAACGAAGCCCGGTGGCTGGCTGGTTATGAGCCCCTTTCGTCTGATGAAGAAGACCGGATCCGCGAGCAGGTACGCTTAAATCTCAAACGTCAATTCACCCAGCGCCTTGAAGATGAAATACAAGTCGAAAAAGAAAGGGCGCAGCTGGCAGATCTTATCTCGCTTTATGATGAGAACGGTTTTCTGCTAAAGGGTGGCCTCTGGTGGACCCAGGACTATGAACTCGAAACCTGGCTGGATGTATTGATGAACCTAAAAGACAAGATCATGCGTGATACCAGAACAAATGAACTCATGAGTGAGGGTTTTCATGAAAACCGCATCGGCTTAAACCACATTATGCGCCTTACCATCATCTGGTATAACGAAGGGGAAGAGGCCTATAAAGAGTATCTCATAAACGAATTGGGGATTGAGTTCAAACCAGTTGTGAACATACCTCCGGTCATGTATGTAGCTGAGTGGTTCAGCCCAAATCCCCCATTCCCACAGCGGTTTCATTCCGACGGAAGGATTTTTTGGGATGCAGACAATGTTCGGCTTTATGAAGGTGCATATACAACCCATGTCAATTATTTCCATAGGCTAGTCTTCTGGAATATTGGTGGCCTGGGAGGCGAAGAATACTGGGAAGCTATTATGTACGATGGTTACCGCGCTTTCGGGCCAACCAGGGTGGTTACATTTGCTGAAGAGCGCATATATTCAGATAACCACCCTCAAGCCGGACAAACTTACATTCATTCCTTAAGCGAACCATCTGACTACCTGCCTCCGGATGCAGTATGGCACTATGCTACTTTGCAATTCTCAGGTGGACCGGATGGAGTCTTTTCCGGCTTTCGTGAAAGTGCCAGAACGGGCGAAGAAAGCAGAACGCACCTGCTGGAGGGACATATTATTTTTGAAGAAGGTCAATACAGAATAGTATTTTCCACAGGCATGAGTATAACCATGGATTTTATTGCATCGAACGTTTTTGCAGATTGGAAGTAAAGAGTTCTTTTGTGGACAGGGTTTAGTGAAGAGGTTTTTCTCGTGGAATTTGAGGGTAGGTTTTGTGAAGAGGTTATTTAAAATTATTGCCTCTCGCAAAATCTACTAACCTCTTAGAAGTTTTTTGCGAAATCCCGAAAAGATAACATTCCCTAGTTCTG
>PWTP01000089.1 GCA_003563865.1 Dehalococcoidia bacterium | reverse complement strand
TATAATCGTGTTAACTCAGGCTTGCCCTCACTATCAGGCCCCCATGCTTCGCGTCCCTGGGCTAAAGCATTAAAATCACTGGCATACGGAATCAATACATTATGAGGTGTTTGTATTCACTGCCTACTAAGAGTTGACAGTTACACACCGCACATTAGCCTTGCTAACAGGTACGGTTTATTGATATAATTCTCTGTTACTAACAAGAGGGTGAAGGCTACAAAAACTCCTCGGCATTTAAGGGTAGAGGGGTTTTTGATTATTTGAAGTAGAAATGAATCAAGAGATAGATAAAAATTCTGAAATAGAAGCTATACGTCATAGCACTGCTCATGTTATGGCAGAAGCTGTATCAAGCATTTTTCCTGATGCAAAGCTTGGTATTGGCCCAGCCATTGAAAATGGCTTTTATTATGATTTTGATCTTCCGCGCCCTTTAACTCCTGATGACTTACCTGCTATCACCACCAAAATGAAAGAGATTATTAAGGCAAACAAGCCTTTCATTCAAAAAAATATCAGTCGGGAGCAAGCGCTGGATCTTTTTCATGATCAGCCATACAAGCTGGAATTAATCAATGATATACCCGATGAAACCTTGAGTATTTACAGCCATGGCAATTTTGTGGATCTGTGCCGTGGTCCTCATTTACCTTCAACCGGAAAAATTAAAGCCTTTAAGCTTACCACTATTGCCGGAGCTTACTGGAAAGGCTGCGAACATAATTCGATGCTCCAACGTATTTACGGGCTGGCTTTTCCAAGCAGACTTGAACTTGAAGAATATGTAAAAAAGGTTGAAGAGGCGGCTAAGCGCGATCATCGTAAACTGGGTAAAGATCTGGATCTATACAGTATCTATGACGAGGCTGGCCCCGGACTGGTGTGCTGGCATCCCGATGGGGCGGTTATTCGCCGCACCATTGAGGATTTCTGGAAACGGGAACATGACATGAGGCGGTACAGCATAATATATACTCCTCATATAGCTAAATTGAATATGTGGAAAACCAGTGGCCATTGGGATTTTTACCGCGACTATCTTTATAGCCCTATGGTTATTGATGAAGAAGAATACCTGCTCAAGCCCATGAACTGTCTTTATCATATTCTTATATATAACTCGCGCAAAAGAAGTTACCGGGAGTTACCACTTCGTTTCGCCGAATTGGGCACCGTCTATCGTTATGAGCCTTCCGGTACACTGCATGGTATGTCCAGGGTCAGAGGTTTCACCCAGGACGATTCTCATATTTTTTGCCGGTACAGCCAGCTTGAAAAAGAGACTGTCCAGGTGCTTGATCTGGCCATGTATATGATTAACACCTTCGGCTTTGAAAAGTATCAGGTTAAACTTTCTACCCGTCCGGAGAAATTTGCCGGCAGTGACGAGATGTGGCAGAACGCAACCGATACCTTGAAAAAAGCACTCGAAATAAAAAACATTGCTTACGAAGTAGATCCGGGGGAAGGCGTTTTTTACGGCCCCAAGATTGATATTAAGTTTGAAGACGCTATGAACAGGGCCTGGCAAGGTCCGACTATCCAGGTGGATTTTAACCTGCCACAGCGTTTTAATGTAACCTACACAGGTGAAGACGGACAGGAACACCCGGTAGCTATGATTCACCGCACTGTGCTTGGCAGCATGGAACGTTTTATGGCTTGTATTACTGAGCACTACGGCGGATCTTTTCCTGTGTGGCTGGCTCCCGTTCAGGTGCAGGTTATACCGGTAGCGGACCGCCATCTGGATTATGCCAAAAAAATCGAAGCTGATCTGAGGAAAGAATTATTACGAGCAATAGTTGATACCAGTTCTTCAACCGTCAATCACAAGATACGTGGTGCACAAATGAAAAAAGTGCCGTGCATGTTGATTCTGGGTGATAAAGAAATAGCAGCGGGCACGGTTTCGGTAAGATGGCGCAGTGGAGAGCAGGATAACAATATAACCATTGATAAGCTTCTCAAAATACTTCTTGATACAGTGAGCCAGCAAACTAGTTGAAGTCGGCCTTGATTAGCTTTGATGACTATGTTATAGTCAAGTTGATAATTCAAAATCCGGGGAGGTAGCAACAAACATAATCAAAGAATTACGTGTTAATGAGCGTATCAGAGGCAGAGAGGTTCGTGTTGTCGGGGAGAAGGGCGAACAACTGGGTATTTTGACGGTGGCTCAAGCCCTTGAAGCAGCTAGCCGGCAAAATCTAGACCTGGTAGAGGTAGCTCCAACGGCTGTTCCGCCCGTATGCCGGTTGATGGATTACGGTAAATATAAATACGAGCAGACCAAGAAAGAACGGGAAGCCAAGAAAAACCAGAAACAGGTTTTGATGCGTGAGATAAGATTGAGGCCGAAGATTGGTGAGCATGATTTTGATGCCAAGGCCAGAACCGCCCGCAAGCTGTTAGAAGACGGAGATAAAGTAAAAGTTACCGTTATGTTTCGAGGCCGGGAAAACGCCCATCCAGAACTTGGCCTAAGACTAATAGGACGCATGACTGAAAGATTGAGCGATGTTGCTTCGGTAGAAAAGGAACCGGCCAGAGAGGGGGCCAGACTGCATGCTATAGTATCACCTCTGCCAAACCCCAAACCAAAACCTAAGGAAGGAATATAAGAAAAAGATGCCAAAACTAAAGACACACAAAGGAGCTAAAACCCGGTTTCATTTAACCGGAACCGGTAAACTAATGCGGACCAAGGGGATGAAAAGCCACCTCAGGCGTAAAAAATCTACACGCGTTAAGCGTTTGTTTGATGAAACAATACCGGTTAGCCCGGTAGACCGCAAAAGAATAAGTCGTCTCATACCTTACGGAGTATAGGCAGAAGAGGAGAAGCAGGTTGAGAGTTAAGAAAGGTGTAACTGCACACAAAAGACACAAGAAGGTGCTGGAGCTTACTAAAGGACAGAGAGCCAGCCGTCATTCTTTGTACCGGCGCGCCCACGAATCGATGTTGCATTCGTTGAGTTATGCATATGCGCATCGGCGGGAAAGGAAATCTGATATGCGGCGCTTATGGATCAGCCGCATTAATGCAGCTGCTCAGAATAACGGTATAAATTACAGCCAGTTTATGAATGGTTTAAAGAAAGCCAATATTGGCCTTGACCGTAAGATGCTTGCTGATATGGCCGTAAGAGAGCCGGAAGATTTTACCCGGCTGGTAGAGTTATCACGGACAGCTTAAACAGATGGTAATATTATTGCCTGCAGAGCCCCACTGTTACCGGTGGGGTTCATTATTTACCCTGTAATTTGATCATGTATTATAACATTCGGTTCTGTATATCAATAGTCATTTTTTAAATTATCTGCCGATATTATTGTTTTTGACAAGTAATGCCTGTCAAGCTAAAATACCTCCAGGCTCAAGCGGGAGTAACTCAGTTGGTAGAGTCCCTGCCTTCCAAGCAGGTTGTCGCGGGTTCGAGTCCCGTCTCCCGCTCCACAATGCCGGTTGGTTTCAAGCATCAGCTATCTGGTAAACTAACTTATCTATCCGTTAATTGGATTGTTGCCCTCTTCTTAGCACTGGTATTGAGTTGTATTTTGGGTAAAGATGTAGTCTGCAGGTGCTCATGAAGGAGGTTTGAGCTTAGTCTGCCTTTGCCAAATCTTCCATTATCATATTGACCGCTTTGGGGATAGTTCCAGCTACTGTAGGCGTGCAACTCTCTCTGAACGAATTTACGTCATCGACCTCTATCGCATATACGACAATTTCACGGGGTAGAGGAATTCCGAGTCGTTTGCCAAATTCCAGAACCGTAGCAAAATTGACGTGATGAGCGCTCGTTTCGTGTTTGGTTTTATCAAATGCAGCCGGTTCCAGGCGGTAGATATCACCTACCTTACCGTTATGTGTTTTAATGGCATCGATAATGATTGCTCTGTCATAACCCTTGAGTAGTTCAAGGAAATAAAAACCGGATATGCTTGCCTGTTTTACCTGCACATTTTGCCGGTCAATCATGACCTCGAGCTTTTGGGCAACATAGTGACCTATGCCGTCGTCACAGAGAATGGGTTTGCCTAACCCCAGTATAAGGGTTTTCACGGTCTACCTCTTCTACTCCTCAATGGTGGCAATAATATCAGGCATGAGCATAACCGCACTCATGCCTGAAAACAAATCTAACCTGGATAGCTAATCTCTAGCCCAGTTTTTTAATCAGGTTACCCTGGCTATTGCGGATAATCACCTCAAAAGGTGGCTTGCCGGGTAGAGTATGAGCAGCGCAACCGAAACACGGGTCATAAGCCCTCCATGCCATTTCTATTCGGTTTAGCAAGCCTTCAGTAATTTCCTCGCCCGGTTTAATAATTGTTTCAGACGCTTTCTTTACCGACATATTG
>PWTP01000178.1 GCA_003563865.1 Dehalococcoidia bacterium | reverse complement strand
GGCCCGAAGCATTAAAGATGAATCTGATACCGGGCTTCCATCATCACTAAAGCCTGCAACTCCGCTCTGAGCAAGCTCATACATTGGAGACAGTTCTTTGCCTTGACTTCCTTTGGTTATACAACCTATGGGGATTATTCTAATGACTGAATCTTTGTCGGCAATTTGTTTTATAAGACTTACAGTGGGCGCCCGGTCAATTGGAGGGCAGGTGTTGGGCATGCAGCAAATGGTTGTAAACCCTCCTTTTGCCCCAGCTCTTGATCCGGTATATATTGTTTCCTTTTTTTCATATCCGGGCTCTCTCAAGTGGCAGTGCAGGTCAATAAACCCCGGTACGACTATTAAGCCACTGGCATCTATAATGTTATCTGGAGAGCATTTAATGTCCCTGCTATCTTTTTGAACGGCTTTTATCCGGCCACCCTCGATGTAAATGTCACCACAAAAATCCAGCCCGAGGCCTGGATCCAGCAATCTTCCGCCTTTTATCAATAAACTCTGATTCATGCGTAATTACCACCGCTTATCAAATATATAAGCGCCATGCGTACCGCCAGCCCATTGGTAACCTGTTCATCAATAGTTGAATATGAACTGTGTACTATATCAGCATCAATCTCTATATCTTCATTAACCGGACCGGGATGCATTAATATTACATCTGCCCGGGCGTGTTTGAGTCTTTGAGAGTTCAATTGATAATTATTAACATACTCACGAATATCGGGTAACAAACCAGATTGCTGCCTTTCTTTTTGAAGTCTTAATACCATAACCACATCAGCTCCATCAAGAGCAATATCAATATTTGTTTCAATTGTAACCGGGGGATTACCGGCAAACCTCTGGTTTATACCGGGCGGTAAAAGGGTAAGTGGCCCGCATAGTGTTACCTGCGCACCTGATCTGGTTAGCCCCCAAATATTTGACCGGGCTACCCGGCTATAGCGGCTATCGCCGACAATAACTATTTTCAAACCCTTTAAGCTCTTTTTATGTTTGATTATGGTATACATGTCCAATATTGCCTGGGTTGGATGAGCATGCCAGCCATCTCCCGCATTGATAATTGAAGCTTTAGAGTGTTGGGCTGCCAGATAAGGCGCCCCTGAAAGAGAATGACGCATGATAATCATATCTGCACCCATGGCATCCAAAGTATGAAGGGTGCCGATCAAGCTTTCCCCTTTGGTTATACTACTGGAAGGAGCAGAAAAATTAACCACATCGGCACTGAGATTTTTGGCTGCCAGCTCAAACGATCCACGGGTGCGGGTGCTGGGTTCATAAAACAGGGTAGCTACTGTTTTTCCTCTCAAAGCGGGAACTTTCTTGATTGGCCGGCACAGTATCTCTTTCATAGCATCGGTTGTTTTCATCACAAGCTCGAATTCTGATTTGCTAAAGGTGTCAATATCCAGCAAGTGCTTTCTGTTCCATTCTCCACCTGCCGAAGGGCTCTCAACTATCATGGTATCTTCAGGCTGCATACCTACTCCCCTTTATCTACATCCGGTTTGATTATTGATACTTCATCAACTCCGTCGGTTTCAAGTAATTGAACTTGAACTTCTTCATTGCGGGCGCTGGGAATGTTCTTGCCAACGTAATCGGCTCTTACCGGTAATTCCCGGTGTCCGCGGTCTACCAGCACCGCCAGCTTAATGGAGGCAGGTCTGCCTAAATCAATGAGAGCGTCCATTGCTGCCCGTGTACTCCGGCCGGTATAAAGGACATCATCAACTAATACTACAACGGCATCGTCAATATTTACCGGGATAGAGGTATTTTTTACTACGGGCTGAAGCCCGCGAGAGGCCAAATCATCGCGATACAGGCTGAAATCCAGAACCCCAACCGGTACATCAATTTTCTCATATGAGGCAATGTTACCGGCCAGCCTTTTAGCCAGGGGAACTCCCCTTGTGCGCATACCAATCATAACCAGTTTATCCAGATTTTTGTTAGTTTCTATGACTTCATGCGCTATACGGGCAAGCGTCCGCCTGATGTCTTCTTTTCCTAATATTACTTTTTTAGTCACAAAAAAACCTCCGCCGGCTGGCAAGAGGTTGTAAGCAAACGCTCGATTATTTTTTGCTATAATCCCTTGCCGGCCTCACTGGGCTAGCTTAAAGGCATCCACAAACTATTAAAACTGCACTAATTAACCCAAAGTATAGCACTCGGGTAACATCGAATGCAAGCTTTTTGTAGTATATTATTGTTGGTTCTATTTATGCCGGCCATCAGAAGAAGGAGCTATACATGTGTCAATGAATAGAAAGCGGCTCAGATGATATAATATGTAAATGAATCAAAACGAACTTCTTTCCGGACTTAATCCCCCACAAAAAAAGGCGGTTGAAACAGTAAGCGGTCCGGTGCTCATATTAGCCGGCCCCGGTAGCGGCAAAACCCGGGTCATCACCCACCGTATTGCTTACTTAACCAGGGTTATTGGAATCAGGCCCGGGCACATTATGGCAGTCACTTTTACTAACAAAGCTGCCAGAGAAATGTCTGCCAGGCTGGAAAACCTGGCCGGTTATACTGCCAGAGAAATTACACTGGGTACTTTTCATGCCATTTGTGTTGGAATATTGCGGCGTGAAAACCAAAACCTGGGAATTAGCCGTTCCTTTTCCATTTATGACGGAGATGATCAGATCAAGCTTATCAAAGAGGCAACCAAAAAAGCCGGGCTCGACCCTAAAAATTACCCACCGGGGCCTATTTTAACCGCCATCAGCTCTGCAAAGAGCCAACTGTTGCTCCCCGATGAACTGGCCGAACATAACGCCAGTTTCTTTGACGAAATCGTAGTGAGAGTCTACAGAATCTATCAAGAGTTACTTTATGCAAATAACGCACTTGATTTTGATGACCTGTTGTTTAAAACTGTTCGCTCCCTGTCATCAAAGCCGGATATATTAAAAAAATATCAAACAAGATACTCTCATATTCTGGTTGATGAGTTTCAGGATACCAATCTTGTTCAGTATGAACTGGTGAAACTGCTGTCAGCCAAACACCATAATATTTGCGTTGTCGGAGACCCCGACCAATCTATCTACTCGTGGCGTTCAGCCGACATACGAAATATTTTGAGCTTTGAAAAAGATTACCCTGAAGCAGAAACAATAGTGCTTGATCAAAACTACCGCTCAACCGGGCATATTCTTGAAGTCGCCCAGTCGATTATCAGTGCTAATCAGGCCCGGAAGCCAAAAAGCCTGTGGACTGAAAACGTTATTGGGGACAAACTGCAGGTTATTGAAGCTTATGACCAGCAAGATGAAGCTAAAATGGTAATTAAAGAGATAGAAAAGCTGGTAGACAGTTCAAACGCAAACCTTGGAGACGTTGCTGTTTTGTTCCGCACCAATGCTCAATCAAGGTCTATAGAAGAAGCCCTGGTAAGATATGGCATTCCTTACAGGCTGGCCACCGGCACCAAGTTTTATGAGCGACGTGAAATTAAGGATGTTCTGGCTTTCCTTAGGTTCATTAACAACCCGCAGGACTCAATGAGCCTGTTGCGAATTATCAATATTCCCCCAAGAGGAATCGGCAAGCAGACCATTGAGGAAATTAAACGATGGGCATTTTCACAGGGGATTACCGAAGGAGAAGCATTGCTGAATATGTCATCTACAAACCAGTCAACAGCTGGAGATCATTTTAGCCCCAGAAGCCTGAAATTGCTTCAAAATCTCGGTAGCTTTTTTCTTGAATTAAACAACATGGCAGGATGTTTGAGAACAGTCGAATTACTCGATCAATTGCTGGAGAAAATAAAGTACAAAAACTATATTCTTGGTCAACCGGAGGGTGAGGACCGCTGGCAAAATGTTTTAGAGCTTCGGAGTGTTGCTCAACAATATAATGACCTCGCCCCGGAAGAAGGCTTGAGTGCTTTTCTAGAATCGATTGCCCTCGTTTCTGATATTGACGGGTTGAATGACAGCCATAACTGCGTAACACTTATTACTCTCCATCAGGCCAAAGGCCTTGAATTCCCATTTGTTTTTATAGTTGGGATGGAAGAGGGCCTGCTTCCCCATTACAGGTCGATGGATGATCCAGCGCAAATGGAAGAGGAGCGCAGGTTATGCTATGTAGGTATTACCAGAGCCAAAAAGAACGTGTATTTGATACGTGCCTATAAACGCATGTTAATGGGTTCGACACAAGTAAATGCACCGTCCAGATTTTTAAAAGACATCCCCGCAGATCTATTTAGCAGTGGCGAAAAACCCAAACCTGCCAGAACAGGTTTTTTATCACCTGGTTTTAATGGCAGGCAATCATCGTCCGGTCAATCAAGCTACACCCTGCCCAAAAAAAACCTGGCATCAACCCCTTCGCCCGCAAGGAACATTAAAAAT
>PWTP01000135.1 GCA_003563865.1 Dehalococcoidia bacterium | reverse complement strand
CATGAAATTGCAGAAAGGGCGGGACTAAAGTTTCTATACTCAGATTTAAGACGCCGTTATTCTGACTCCCGTGTACTTACCAGGCACGAAGATCTATACCGGCAGCAGTATTGCGGCTGTATTTTTTCTAAGCAGGAAAGGGGCCTTTAAACCATAATGCGTTATCATCTGCGTCTGATGCGCCAGGAAGATGCCATTCAGATGGCAGAAATATCTTTAAACACTTTTCCTGCCCAGCAGCCTCCAACCAATTACCAGCGTGAGTTTCGTAATCCTATGGCCCATTATATTGTAGCTTTTGATTCACCCGGGCAAAATCAGGATTTGCCTCCTACACCTTACATGGTTGGGTACACCGGGTTCTGGCTGATGGCGGGAGAAGCCCATATTGTAGATATTGCCGTCAGGCCTGCTTATCAAAGGCAGGGAATCGGTGAATTGTTGCTTATATCGTTAATTGATCTGGCAACGGTGTTGAATGTTTCCCGGGCTACACTAGAAGTAAGGGCGTCAAACCGCCCGGCCATTAATTTGTACAAAAAATATGGGTTTGAAACCACCGGTTTGCGACGCGGTTATTATTTGGACAATAACGAAGATGCGGTTATTATGACCATTGCCGAATTGAATTCACAGGCTTTTATACAACGTTTCGGGCAGCTTAAACAAACTCATGCTGATCGTTGGGGCTTCAAACTCTATCCGTTGGCTCATTAACTCTGCGGTTAATCGTCGTCTTTATTGAATTTGCGCTTCAGCTTTTCCACTTGCTGCAGGCGCTCAAACTCCTGGTCATCAAGCGGCCGGCAACTTTTCAGATTCCTCCCATCAAGCTCAATAAACAATAATTGACGGCACTTCCAGCACTTGTAAGGCCCTTCGTAGGACTCTTCAACTACTGAAAACCGCCCGTCGGTGTTACATTCAGGGCAGGTGATGGTAACTAACATACAGGTCCTCCATTTCACATCACTTTAGTATTACTAAACAGCCAGTTTGCCAACATTCCGGCAATAAGCGGCATAAAGAAAGTGCAGGCAATGCGGATGGCTGCAAACCTCCATCCCATAATGCCTATCTCAAGCGGTAAACGGGCAAAAGCCCAGAGAGACCAGCCGGTAATAAAAGCTACCATAGTACCAATGCCGGCCCCGCTGTTGTATATGGCTGCAGCAATCGGCAGACTGGTTAGTGGCCCACCGGGCATAAAACCGCCTGCTACTGTGCCGATAACAACACCTCTGAAACCGGATTCATGGCCAACCCAACGGTTGATTAATTCCTGTGGTATCAGGTACTGAATGGCACCGGCAATAATAAAGGCGAATATTAGCAAAGGCAGCAAACTAACCAGAATGTTTCCGGCAGATTTTAAAGCCGAAATATGTTCACCACCACCCTTATTGTAAGCTATTACGAGCAGGGTAATGGCAATAATTCCCATAATCAGGGTTGGTATTAACATTCTGGGCAACCTCCTCTCTTTAAACTGCATAAATCCTCCGGGTGTTTCTTAAATCATTAAAAAATGAAAGCTGAAGCTAATCTTAACAATAATAATCGTGTTTAAGCAAATACTCCTGTTAATCAATTTTGATGTTTGGCGGGTTTTTTGAGCAAAAGACAAATATTTTTGGAAAAGTATTTCAACGGAAAGTGATATCCGCTCTCAGGTTTGGAATAAATAATATCAAACCCGCCTGCTTTAGCCATTTTAACCGCTTCAAAATAGTTAGTGAGGTAATAATAACGTTTGAGCAATCTTTCTTGTGTCTGCCATGGCACATATAAGATTTTCGGTTTAAACCAGAATCTTGGTTGCCAGTGGTTCCATAGTGTTACAAAGGCTTCACCGCCCGGTTTTATTACGCGAAACAATTCTTCAAAGCCCCGGGTTATTTCTACCCGGCCTTTTAAATGGTGATATGTAGCAACAGCAATAGCCCAGTCAAACGAGTCATTTTCATACGGCAGGTTTCTAATGTCGGTTGCGGTTAAATTTACATGAAAATTAAATTTTTTTGCATATCTGGCCGCCTGCTTGAGCATCCCGGGCGAAAAATCAACGCCATACAATTCAAAGCTGTCTTTGAATGGTATAAAATCTGCCCCGTGCCCACAACCCAGGTTTAATAAGTCGCCATCAACCCAGCGTTCAGCCAGTTCTTCCAGCTCCTGTTTGAAACGTGTCCAGTGAAAGCGGTTATACCAGCTGGGAGCAATTTCATCAAAAACCTGAGCCAGGTCACGAGTATTTTTTTCAGTCGTCATTGTTTATTTGTTGACCCCAATAAAAATTGATAGACTTAAAGAGAAATCTCAAATGAAACATCATACTATTAAAAAACAATCAAGGACAATATCGGGTGTTACACCGGTGGCGGTAATGACAAAACCGCTACCTTGCCCCGGCAAGTGTATTTACTGCCCTACATATAGTAACACTCCCCAGAGCTATACGCCTACCTCTCCGGCTGTGTTAAGAGCTATCACCTGTGGTTATGACCCTGCCGACCAGGTAGAAAAACGGCTGGGAATACTTCGGGACATGGGTCATTCAACCGACAAGGTTGAGCTTATCATAATGGGCGGCACTTTTTTAGCCGCCTCCCGAGATTACCAGTATGAATTTATCAAGGGTTGTTTTGATGCTCTTAACGGTCAGGTGTCGGTTGATCTGGAGCAGGCAAAGGTGTTAAATGAAAACTCACACCACCGGTGCACCGGGCTGTGTATTGAAACCCGGCCGGATGTCTGCTCAAGCGAGGATATTGCCTGGATGGTAGAACTGGGAACCACCCGGGTTGAAGTGGGTGTTCAGGCTACTAGTGACGAAATATACCGGCTGACACAGCGTGGGCACACTGTTGAAGATGTGGTTGCGGCCACCCGGCATTTAAAAAACTACGGGCTCAAAGTGCATTATCACTGGATGCCGAATCTGCCGGGTGTATCGGTAGAAAAGGACCTGGAGCTGTTTGGAAGTTTATTCTCTGATGAGCGTTTTCGCCCGGACGGCCTAAAAATTTACCCGACCATGGTAGTATCTGGCACTCAACTGGAAAAATGGTACCGGCGAGGCCTTTATATCCCGTATGATGAAGAAACACTGGAAGATATGATCGCTCGGTTAAAATTGCTGGTTCCTGAGTATGTGAGGATATCGCGGGTTTTAAGAGATATACCGGCAGTTTACATAACCGGCGGACCTAAAGATTCCCTGCGTGAAAAGGTGCAAAAGCGCCTGATAGAAAAAGGCAGTGAATGTCGTTGTATACGCTGCCGGGAGTATGGCCACCGGTTGAAGCAGGGACGGAAACCAGGCCAACCCCATCTTAAGCGGCTGGACTATAAAGCTTCTGGCGGCCTTGAGACATTCCTTTCGTTTGAAGATGATTCATCAACTCTGTTTGGTTTGCTGCGTTTGCGTATTCAATCCACCCCTTTGCAGGATTTTGAGTTAAATGTGGGTGAAAATACTGCCATTGTGCGGGAACTGCATGTTTACGGGCATGAATTGTCTCTGGGCGAGCGCGAAGCAGAATCTGCTCAACACAAGGGCCTGGGGAAAATGCTCCTGGCCGAGGCAGAACGTATTGCTGCCGGTGAATTTAATGCAGGAAGGCTTTTTGTGATAAGTGGTGTTGGTGCCCGGCCTTATTACCGAACTACCGGCTATGAATTAAACCGGGGTTACATGGTAAAGAAGCTCGCATATAAGCAACTAGAGATAAAACATAAATAAAATACCACAGAGGGCATAACCTTTATAGCTTGGCAGCCATCTGTTTGATATCAAGTTCCCTTTCTTATTCCTGCTGGCTCCAGTTTTGCATCAGTTCTTTAATGCGTTGTGCAAGCCTGGGGTCTGAACGCAGCCGTTCCACAAAAGTAGGGCAACCTTCCAGTAGTGTAGTCTGGGCGGCTGCTGCCATGCTGGAAATAAGTTGCTGGTTATAAATCTCAGATTGAGTTGAACTGTCAAGGTTGGCCGCTTCCATCTGACGGCGGATATCTTCAGCCGTAAAGCGCATAGGAGTCGCACAAGCCTTGTACCAGGGGCAATTCTTGCATTGTACTATTCCATATGCTTCGTCTAATACATCTCCCATAATATCACCCTTTCAATTTAATATACTAAATAACCTGTCCTCTAAATCTTCCAGATTGCCAAAAGCACCGATTACTGTATCTGTAATTGTACCATTTTTATCAATGAATATCGTAACCGGTATGCCAACCACACCATATTGACTGGCTACTGTACCGTTTCGGTCAAGCAAAACCGGCAGGTCAAGGTCGTTATCAGCCAGATAACCGGTTATGTTGGAAGTCGCATCTCCGATGTTTACCGCCAGCACCACAAGTTCTGGCCCGTTGCTGCCATATGTGTCGTAGATGGCTTGCAAATACGGCATTT
>PWTP01000170.1 GCA_003563865.1 Dehalococcoidia bacterium | reverse complement strand
TTTCTTGTGCCAAAAAATATAACGGCGCAATACCCATGCCGCCAGATATTATCAGTATATTTTTAGCATCTCTATCTAATTCATAGTTATTACCAAGAGGACCTAAAACGTCGAGAGTTTCACCTGCCCCAGACGAAGATAACCAGCATGTACCTTTTCCAACAACCGCAAATAGAAGTGCAATTTTTTTATAATTTCTGCTTACCTGATGAACAGCCAGAGGCCTTCTTAACAGATTAGATTCTCCACATTTAACCATTACAAATTGCCCCGGCCGGGCGACAGAGGCCGTATCCGGAGATTGGAGCCACATAAGATAAGTATTTGCAAATAGTCTTTCATTACTTAATATTTTGGATTGAAATATATTTAAATTTGTTACCATTTTTCTATTAACCATTCCGGTATTCGGTTATTGATAAGGCATTATAAACCTGTTGTCCGTATTTTAACACGCTAACTGCAGCTCTGGCGGTATCAAGCGAGGTGAAGCACGGCAAACGGCGCTCAACCGCAGCCCGTCTGATATGAAAACCATCCCTTAATGCAGCACCACCCCCGGTAATTGTATTAATAACTCCTGCAACGGTACCATCACGAATAATATTAAGGATATTTGGATGACCTTCTCCAAGTTTCTTGCTGATCATTTTAACCTTGTGTCCATCAGCCTCAATCATAGCAGCGGTGCCTTCAGTAGCGTACAAACCATAACCCAGGTCAGCCAGCTCCCGTATAATAGCCAGAGCTTCGGGTTTATCTCGGTCAGCTATGCTTAGCAGCAAAGACCCGGAAGAGGGCAACATCATACCGGAAGCAATTAAAGCTTTTGCCAGTGCTGCGTTAAAATTGGTATCAATACCCATAACCTCACCGGTGCTTTTCATTTCAGGGCCAAGATAGGTATCTACTCCGGCAAGCTTGGACATTGAAAATACCGGTGCTTTAATGGCATACAGATTTCTAGCCGGAAGCAATCCACTTGTATAGCCTTGTTCTTGTAAACTTTGTCCCAACATAATTCTGGTTGCAATTTCGATCATGGGTACACCGGTAACTTTAGAAATAAAGGGAATGGTGCGGCTGGCACGTGGATTCACCTCAATCAAATAAACCCCGGACTCATTACTTTCATTAGGGCTTGAAATAACAAACTGTATATTCATCAACCCGTTAATGTTTAATCCACGGCCCACCCGGGTCGAATAATCCACAATTGTTTCTATTTCGGTTTTTGACAGATTTATGCCGGGATAAACCGCCATCGAATCGCCACTATGAACCCCGGCTCGTTCTATGTGTTCCATTATGCCGGGAATAAACACATCTTGTCCATCTACCAGAGCATCGACCTCGACTTCTTTTCCTATTAGATATTTATCGATCAAAACCGGGTGTCCGGTTTGCAGGTCGACTGCCATTTTCATGTACCTGACCATCTCACCGGCATTATGAACTATCTCCATTGCCCGTCCGCCGAGAACATAGCTGGGTCTAACCAATACAGGGTAGCCAATTAATTCAGCCACTTTAAGAGCATCTTCAACACTGGTAACAGTAGAACCTGGTGCTTGTGGTATACCCAGTTTATTTAAGAGGTTTTCAAATCTTTGCCTGTCTTCGGCCAGATCAATGGTGTCGCAATCAGAACCTATTATGCCGGCTCCGTTGCGGGCAAGCGGCTCGGCCAGATTAATCGCAGTCTGTCCACCAAATTGAACAATGACACCCGGAGGTGAAAAATTTGAATCAACTCCGGTTTCATTTTCAATAATATCAAGAATACTCTCTTCATCGAGTGCTTCAAAATAGAGGCGATCGGATGTATCAAAATCAGTGGATACGGTTTCCGGGTTGGAATTAATCATAATGCTCTGAATCCCACTGGATTGAAGAGCCCAGGCACAATGGACACTGCAATAAACAAACTCGATACCCTGTCCTATTCTGATAGGCCCACTGCCAATGACAATGGCCTTTTGTACATTTCCAGCAACAGCCTCGTTTTCATGCTCATAAGTACTGTAAAAATAGGGGGTTACCGCAGCAAACTCAGCTGCGCAGGTGTCCACCATTTTATACACGGGAGATATTTTCCATTCTTTACGCAGTTCTCTTACCTGTTCAGGCAACCGGTCGGCCAGGGTGGCAATATGCTCGTCACTAAAACCGAGCCGTTTAGCCTCGAGTAAAATCTCGGGTTTCAAAGATTCGGCCAGCAACCTCTTTTCCATAGCTATGATATTCTTCAGCTTCTGTAAAAACCACATATCTATTTTCGTATGCTCGTAAAGCTTTTCCAGTTCTATATTTCTGCGGATAGCCGCAGCTATTGCCCACAAACGCAAATCAGTTGGCTTGAGGGGATATGAATTGATATCACTACCTAATTGCCATTCGGGGTCTTCCCATATCAGAGATTTTTTACCAAATTCCAGACAACGTACGGCTTTTTGCAATGCAGCTTCAAAAGTCCTGTCAATTGCCATTACCTCACCGGTGGCTTTCATTTGTGTTCCGATTATGCGATCACCACTGGCAAACTTATCAAAAGGCCACCGGGGGATCTTGACTACTACATAATCAAGTGTAGGTTCGAATGAAGCCATAGTTTTGCCGGTAACTGCATTGGGTATTTCATCCAGGCGTTTACCAATGGCTATTTTGGCTGCTACCCTGGCAATAGGGTACCCGGTTGCTTTACTGGCAAGTGCAGATGAACGGCTTAAACGCGGATTCACTTCAATAATGTAATATTGACTGCTTTTTGGATCAAGCGCCATTTGTATATTACAGCCACCCTCTACACCCAGTGCCCGTATTATTTTCAAACTGGCCGTACGCAACATTTGATACTCTTTGTTGGTTAAAGTCTGAGAGGGAGCTACTACAATACTATCACCTGTGTGGATGCCCATAGGATCAACATTTTCCATATTACATATGGTAATGCAATTATTGGCTCCATCACGCATTACTTCATATTCAATCTCTTTCCATCCTTTAACTGATGCCTCAACCAACACTTGATGTATAGGGCTTGAAGCAAGCCCCGAGCGTGCTACTTCTTCCAGTTCCTCCCATGTATTGGCAAACCCTCCACCGGTTCCCCCCAGTGTATAAGCCGGACGTATAACCACCGGCAGGCCAATCTCTTCTACAGTACGCCGGACCTGTTCCAAACTGGTTACAATGGCAGAAGGTGGAACAGGTTCACCTATTTCTATAAGCATTTGCTTGAATAGATCCCGATCCTCACCTTTGCGAATAGCGCTTATAGGCGTCCCTAGTATTTTTACATTGTATTTTTCAAGCACTCCCGTGTCCGACAGCTCCATAGCCAGATTCAAGCCTGTCTGTCCGCCAAGAGTTGGCAATAGCCCATCCGGGCGCTCCCTTTCAATGATACGGGTTATCATTTCCACAGTTAGTGGCTCAATGTAAACGATATCGGCAATATCTTCATCGGTCATAATGGTTGCGGGGTTGGAGTTAATCAGCACAGAAGTGATACCTTCTTCACGCATTGCCTTACAGGCCTGAGTGCCAGCATAATCAAATTCTGCAGCCTGCCCGATCACTATGGGACCGGAACCGAGTATCAGCACTTTAGCCGGCTTTTCAGGCATTTGACTGACTAACCCCCTTTATAAATTCTTCCGCAGTATAAAACTTCATTTATTATCACTGTTTTAAAGTCTAATTTGACTTATTTATCATTTTCAAAAACTTTTCAAATAAGTAGGTGTTATCCAGCGGTCCGGGAGAAGCCTCAGAGTGATACTGTATTGAAAACACCGGTAAACTATTGTGTTTTAAGCCTTCTACAGTTTTGTCATTCACATTAACAAAACTAACTTCAAGTCCATCTTTTAATTCGTCCGG
This sequence comes from Dehalococcoidia bacterium, assembly GCA_003563865.1. Classification (GTDB taxonomy): domain Bacteria; phylum Chloroflexota; class Dehalococcoidia; order Dehalococcoidales; family CSSed11-197; genus CSSed11-197. The sequence continues at coordinate 579 of PWTP01000170.1, read as the reverse complement.
ATCAACAGCAAAACCATGATTTTGGGCAGTAATATGTACCTGACCATTCTCGATTTCAAGTACCGGCTGATTGCCACCCCGGTGCCCATATTGCATTTTGTAGGTTTTGGCGCCAAAAGCTCTCGCTATAAGCTGATTTCCCAGACAGATACCCATTACCGGCAATTTATCCACCAGTTCTTTTACAGTATCGACAATACTATCCAGTAGTTCAGGATTACCCGGCCCGGGGGAAAGTATAATACCATCGGGTTTTAGGCTCATAATCTGACGCGGGCTTAAATTGGAAGGAATAACATTAACACAAGCACCCAGTTCGGACATGATACGTAATATAGAATACTTTATCCCCAAATCGAGCACCATAATCCGTGGTGCATCGGCTCCGATTGAACAGCCCTGATAAAGATAAGGTTGTTTGGTGCTTACAAGCTCAACAAAATTGGTGGCGTCATAACGCGATGATTTTTTTAATTCGAGTAACGCAGTTTCAGGATCCAGCTTTGAGGTCAACATGCCCATCATAACTCCGCTGTTTCGCAACTTGCGGGTAATTGCCCGGGTATCAAGGCCGTAGAT
>PWTP01000129.1 GCA_003563865.1 Dehalococcoidia bacterium | reverse complement strand
GTAAAAGGGGCATTAAAGCCGCTTGCCTTATGGGAGAAATCCCTTATTATTTGCAGGGCTCACCCTGGCCGTACCACCGGGGCGCTCAATCGGTGCTTGAGGTGCTGGCAGCCAGCCTCAATATTGACGTCGATGTTCAACCCCTGGCCGAGATAGGCAGAAAGATGGAAAACAACATTGAAGAATTTTTAAGTAATCTGTTCAAGGAAGAGTCAATTCCGCATGAGCTAAGGGACAATATCAAGGAAACAATAGCCAGGTTAAAGCATGCAAGCGAAAGCCACGGCCCGATAACTGATGAAGATCAGAAGCGTATAATGGAACACCTGGATGAATTTTTTAAACACGGAGATGATGGCAGTGAAAAAGCCAGTTAAACTAGTTTTCACACCTGAATTTAAAGATCCGTCTATGATCGCCGGCTGGCAGGAAAGTGCCGGGGACGTTGGGCAAAAGGTGGTTAGTTACCTTAACCGGCATATCCAGGGGCAGATCTTTGGCGAAATTGAGCCTGACAGCTATTTCCACCTTGGGGGAGTCCGGGTTGAAAATAATATTGCTGTCTTCCCGGCCAGCAACTTCTACACCGGTCACAGCAATGAACTCGTGTTACTGGATAGCAACCAGCCTCAGATCGAAATTTATGATTTTTTGGAAAGGGTGCTGGATGTAGGTGAACATTTTCTAAGGGTTAAAGAGATATACACCATTAATAGCATAGCTTCACAGGTTGCCCATACAGGACAGCGAAAACTGATGGCTGTTTTCAACCAAGCAGAGTTTCAGAAAAGGTTAAGAACTTACGGCATGGAAGGATTGACCTGGGAAGGGCCGCCATCAATTGACAGCTATCTACTGTGGCTGGCTGAAAAACGTGACATACCCGCAGTAAGCATATGGCCGGAGGTGGCTTTTTACCTTTCCCAGATCGGAGACCCCAGGGCAGCCAGGGCAATACTTGCCTTCTTTGACCAGCGGTTCGGGCTGAATCTGGATTATTCCGATATAGACCGGGAAATCCAGGAGCAGGATGAGGCACTTGCTACGCTGGCAAAGGAGCAGCCTGAGGCCGGCAACTTTATCCGCACCCTGGAAATAGGAATTGGGATGAGCGATGATGAACAGCTAAGGCTGTCTGAAGCAGTAAATAGTTTTATAGAAAAGGCTTGATTAAAGTGTAGGCTAAAACTACACCTTAAACCTTAAAATATTACTTGATGTGATTGTCGCCAAATTGGCAAGATTTGAATTATGTAACCATATTGAGAATAATAAATGCAAAAATATAAAATACAAAAAAGGATCACATCCAAAGCCGAAGAGCTAGGAGCTGATCTTGCCGGCTTTGCCAGCGTTGAAGCTCTGAAAAAGTCACCTTCCCATTATTTGTTATCAGCTATGGGTGATTCTATAGACGGTGAACCTGCAGATTTTTCAAGCAGAAGTTTTAGCCGGGTAGAATGGCCTTCAACTGTAAGGACAGTTTTGATTATTGCCCTTTCACACCCGGAAACCAAACCCGAGCTTGACTGGTTTCACTCGAAAGGCAACACAATTGGAAACAGGATGTTAATGGACATTAACAAAAACCTTTCGGCCTGGATAGAAGAAACTGAAGGAATTAAAACATATCCGCTTTCTTATTATGTAGAAAAGGGTGGAGTATATTTGAAAGATGCTGCGATATTAGCAGGCATGGGTTGTCTTGGAAGGAACAATTCATTGATTACTCCTGAGTTCGGGCCATTAGTACGGCTTCGGGCAATGTTTCTTGAAGCAGAAATAGAACCTACTGGCCCAATTAATTTTGACCCGTGTAACAACTGCCAGGAGTATTGCCGAAAGGCATGCCCGCAAGAAGCTTTTGATAGCAAGGTAACACTTCCTGATGATATTCAGTTAGCTAGCTTGCCTGCCAGAGACGCCTTTTACAGGAGGGCAAAGTGCATGCACCAGATGAGCCTGGATTGGAGTAATTCTGAATATTTAGCTGGCGATGAGACATTAGGCGGTATGGACAAAGAAGGTTTACGAGACACAGGTAATGTTGTGGTTAAACACTGTCGTCAGTGTGAACTGGCTTGTCCGGCAGGTTCTATTGTTACCAAACGCTGAATATAGCTTTTCACTGGTTCGCTGTGGTTGTCCGAAACTGTGGTTGTCGAATATTTTTCATAAGCTAAACCAGCGGCGGCAAATATATTTTAAGACGGGAATCGGGTATAGCCTTTTTGCCCAACTCTTCCAAACCGTCTACCAACGAGGCCAGTTTGGCCAGGGGGACCCCCATAAACATCATGTCATCACCTATATCTGAAGCAGCCCGACAGCCATAACATCCCAGTGATATGTTTATCTCGCCGGTAGTGTACGGGCAAAGTGTAGCTTCTATACACTGTGAATTATATCCGCTAACCTTAAAATTAAAACGCTTGCCGGTATAAAAGGAAGATGCCATGCACAACCACATCATACCTTCAGGCGGGGCCACAATTATTACCACATCCGGTTTCATGGCCGGCTTGTCCAGCGGCGAAACCAGTGTAGCCCTTATTGAACATTCAGGTAAATGGGGACGCTCGGCAATCATCTGGTGGGCTGCTTCCATGGAAGCCAATTTGCCAAATTTAATATAGATTTCTCCACTGGCAAGTTTTGGCGGAACATTAGTAAGACCCAGGATGTTGGTACCGTCCGGACAGGCATGAAGCTGCGGTGGCATCAGTAAAGTTTTGCCTCGGCGGGCCATCATCAGTGCCTGGCAGTAGCGCAGCCTGCTTCGCGGCAACGGAACATCCGGCAAAGCTGAATCCTTGGGAATAAGAGTAACCGCAATTGGTTTCCAGCGTAAACCCAGTATAGCTTCAAGGGCTTTTGACAGCCTTGCATATTCTGCGCACTCACCTGCATCCGGAAGAGAGGCAAATAATTCACCCTTATTAATGCCGGGGTGTTCTTCTTCAGAAGGCTTGTCAGTTATAAGGATAGCCTCTTCAGGGCATTGCCCAGCACAGGTATTACATGCACAGCACTCTTCAGGCAGAACCGCAGTGCTGACTGTTCTCCCATTAATATTTGACAGCTCAAAGACAGATGTCGGGCAGAAATCAACACAAGTACCACATCCACGGCAACGATTGATATCTATTTCTATTTTAACCATCTATATCTCCACGAGGGTCATGATTCTTGTTTGGAGGGGTGCTTACTACCAGCCCGATCTTGTTTATCCAGGACAGTGTATGTTCAGGGAAGTAGCTGTCTGGTGAAAACCCGCTGGCATAATGCATGGCCTGAATCAGGGCAATGGCATGCCCCATGTCTTCCATATTATCTACATCGGCCTGTGTCCCAAGTAATGCCATCGGTATCTGGCGTTCAGAGGCTATTTTGGTAATAGCATCAAGCGCCGGAACACCGTCCATGTTATAAAACACTCCACTGAAATCCATCGGGGCATCTCTGGTCAATCCAACCAATGATACACCGGCCGCCTGGCAGGGAGCAATTACCATGGCCCCTTTGCCCGTTTCTTTTTCAAGAAAACTGAGTTTCTCAAAGGCTCCATAGATAAACCCCGGTGAAATGGTGGGCAAGTCGCCCCCTATGCATATAACTGAGTAATAGCCCTGATCAAACAACTGATGATAGTGGCTATTAAAATGCTGGTCGAAATTCTCTCCATGATCAACTATATATTTTGCATTAAGAGCCTCTGAAAAACTGCAATCAAAAAGCCCTTGAAGGCCCTGTCTGTCATTATCAGAACTGCACGAAATACAGAGTTCATATGTAGAATTTCCTAAGTTATCCGGGGGTTTCTGCTGGCATAATCTGAGCGCCTCCAAAGCAGCGGTGGCCACATCAAGCACAGTAGCTCGGTAAAAATCAGCCGCTTCTTCATCGCTCAGTGAACCACCATGCTTTACCGTCAGCCGAGTTTTGGTAGTACCCGGCTGGGGTTTTTTGGTAAATAATGATAGCGCGTGTTTCTTTGTATTCATCTGTTTGCCCCCTTTGTACATTAGTAACTTTTGCAAGTCTTTAGACTGCTGCAAGCTTTCCTTAACCGGTTTGGCGTATTATTTCAGCCATCATCTCAGTTTGTCCAGACGCTTCCAGCTTGGAAACCACCCGTGCTGAAGTATAAAAATCGCGATAGGCTTTTATGAGATAGGCCATTAACTCTTCGGGTGTAAAGTCAGGATTTGCTATATGGGGATAACCATAGGAAATTTGAGGCCAGGATTTGGCTGTTAAGAGGTTATTTTCTAAAGCATACTCGTAAAGGTAACTGCCGGGAAAAGCCGAGGCCAAAAAAAACTCGGCATAATCCAGTTCCAGTTCACTGGCAAAACGAATGGTTGTTTCAATCTCCTCTTTGCTTTCCCAGGGAAACCCCAGTATGAAAAAACCCCAGGTCTTTATACCGGCGTCCTTTGCCCAGTTTACTGACCGAATAATCTGTTCCAG
>PWTP01000154.1 GCA_003563865.1 Dehalococcoidia bacterium | reverse complement strand
GGCAGGAATAATTTCCAGAGAAACCAACAGCCAGATTCTTGAAGAAGCAATATTCGAAACAAATGATCAATTTGGTTTTGTATTTGAAGAAGAAAAGAGCAAACAAGTTGGATATTGGCTGATTGAAGTTCTCGAACGGCGAAGCGCCGATGGCTCGGAAGAGGCAAGAGTAAGAGCTATGCTTATTTCAAACGAAGAAGATGCTGTAAAAGTCAAAACCTTACTGGATCAGGGCGAAGACTTTGATGAACTTGCAAGCCAGTATTCACTAATATGGGAGGAGGATAGTGAACCTGATCTTGGCTGGCTTGTACCGGGTGATGTCAGTGAAGAATTTGACAGTTTTGTCTTTGATGAGCATACCGAGATTAATTCTGTTAGTGACCCGGTGAAAGACACCGAACAAACCAGCAGGGGTGGCTGGTGGCTGTTTGAAATTATTAATGTTGAAAATAAGCCTGTATCAGATGAAGATATGGAAACGATTGCATTTCAAGCACTTAACGACTGGATAAATGAAATTGAAGACGATGAGACCAATTCCATAAATAACTATCTGGATGATGACAAGAAAGACTTTGCGTTATCCAGAATAATGCAATAAAGGGGACAAAAACATTGACAAAATCAACTATTGGAATAGGCTTAATCGGATTAGGTGTCATTGGGGGTCAAGTTGCTAAAGTGCTGACAGAAAGAGCTGACATGCTCAGCCAACAGGCCGGTGCAAAAATAGAACTGCGAAAAATAAAAGTACTACCCGCCGATATGGATAAGCCGATAGCAAGATCATTTAATGAAAGTCTTTTCACCACAGATGACGATGAGTTTTTCAGTGATCCTGATATTGATATTATTATTGAACTGATAGGCGGAGAAAAACCGGCTTATAACTATATAAAACGGGCATTGGACGGCCGCAAGCATGTAGTTACCGCCAACAAAGAAGTTATTGCCAAACATGGCCTTGATCTTATGAATTTTGCTGCATCTCAAGGGGTCAGCCTTTACTTTGAAGCCAGCGTTGGTGGCGGAATTCCTTTGATCAACCCTCTACAGCAAGACTTAAGAGCCAACAACATTAAAGGGATTCATGCCATTATAAATGGAACTACCAATTATATTCTTACCAGAATGAGCATTGACGGTATTGACTTTGATATTGCATTAAAACAAGCCCAGATACTCGGATATGCTGAAGCAAACCCGAATAACGACATAGAGGGCATTGATGCTGTTTATAAACTGGCTATCATGGCTTCGCTGGCCTTCCAGTACAGGGTAAAACCTGAAGATATTTATCACGAAGGAATTTCTAACCTTGATGCCCGTGATTTCAAGTATGCCAAAGAACTGGGTTACGCAATTAAACTGCTGGCTATTGCACTGCAATATGATAATATGATTGAAGTTCGTGTTCACCCGGTTTTCATCAGAGAAAACACTTTTCTTGCCAATGTCAATGGAGTCTTTAATGCAGTAAGTATTGATGGAGACCTGGTAGGCCATGTCATTTTTTCAGGGGAAGGGGCTGGGCCCAAGGCTACTTCAAGTGCAGTAACAGCCGACGTTTTACGTGCTTGCAAAGATGTATTAACATCTGCCATCAGCAAAGGCATAAACTTAAGCACACAAAAATCATTGAAGCCAATAAGCCAGATTACTACCAGATATTACATGCGGCTGAATATCCTTGACAGCTCGGGTGTACTTGCAAGTATTGCCAGAGTTTTGGGCCAACATGACATAAGTATTTCTTCTGTTATACAAAAGGAAACTGATGATTTATCGAAAACTGCTGAAATCGTAATCATGACACACCCGGCCACCTCACAATCGGTTGATGAGGCCATCAAAGAGCTTGATAACCTGGATGTGGTAAAAAAAATAGACAATATTATTAGAGTAGAGGAATTATAACAAATGACCTCAGGCGTATTGGAAAGGTATAAGAATTATCTGCCAGTCACCCCGAATACACCCATATTTTCGCTGGGAGAAGGCAACACTCCACTGGTGCGGTCCAAAAGGCTGGAAAAGGAACTAGGTGTCGGCAAACTGTACTTTAAACTTGAAGGATGTAATCCCACCGGTTCTTTTAAAGACAGGGGAATGGTAGTCGCTATTTCCAAAGCCGTAGAAACAGGTAACACTGCAGTCATCTGCGCCTCTACCGGAAATACCAGTGCGTCAGCCTCTGCTTACGCGGCTGCCCTTGGTCTGCAATCTATTGTTGTTATCCCTGGTGGTAAAATCGCTCTTGGTAAACTAGCCCAGGCAATTATTTATGGAGCAGTAATTCTTTCCATCGATGGCAACTTTGACCAGGCATTACAAATAGTTCGCTCTATTTCGGACAAGCATCCGGTAGCCATGGTCAACTCAATCAATCCACACCGAATAGAAGGACAGAAAACAGCAGCTTTTGAAATTGTTGACTACCTCGGCAATGCTCCCGACTACTTATTTATCCCGGTCGGTAATGCCGGTAACATTACTGCATACTGGAAGGGTTTTAAAGAATACCTGAGCAAAGGTTTATCTGGCCAGGCACCCAGGATGATGGGATTTCAGGCCGAAGGAGCAGCACCCATTGTTAATAATAAACCGGTAGATAAACCGGAAACCGTTGCCACTGCTATCCGCATTGGCAACCCGGCCAGCTGGCAAAGTGCAATTGCAGCCAGAGATGAATCCGGAGGTTTAATTGGCAAAGTTAGCGATGAAGAAATAATGCAAGCATGGCGGGAACTGGCATCTAAAGAAGGTGTATTTGGCGAACCGGCATCGGCTGCTTCACTCGCAGGGCTTATCAAGTTAAGCCGGGCAGGGCACAATTTTAGTGACTCCAGTATAACCTGTATAATTACCGGAACCGGTTTAAAAGATGCCGATCTGGCAATCAAGGAGATTGAGCCATTCACACCGGTAAAACCTGAGTTACCGGCTATCGAAAAAGCGCTAGGCTGGATATAACATAACACAGGAGCAGTATAATGAAAAAAGCCATAATCACCGAAATTAGCGGGTTATCACAGTACCTGCCCTGCCTTGCTACCATTGTAACCTGTCATTACAATGGCCGGTATAATGCTCTGGCAGCAGCATGGCACATGTCGATTAATGTAAACCCTCCACTTTACGGAGTTAGCATCGCCCTGGCCAGGTTCAGCCATGACATAATAACTAAAAGCCGGGAATTTGCAATTAATTTTATGCCTTTTAACAGCGCAAAATTAGTTGCGGCTACCGGTGGTGTGTCAGGTAAAGATAACGATAAATTCAGTACCTTTAATCTAAAATCTGAAACCGGAGTAGTTACCGGAGTACCTGTATTATCAGATGCATATAGCGCTTTTGAATGCATTTTAGAGGACGAACACACTTATTCGGACCATACCTTATTCGTAGGCCGGGTAGTAGCGATTCACCAGGCCGATGAGGCATACTCTAAAGATGGCTTGCTTGATATTGAATCTACCAAACCGTGTTTATACCTGGGCAAAGAGAGGTATATTGAAATAAACAGCTATAACCTGAAACACCTTAGCCGAAAAGCAACTGCTTCCAGGTTATCAGGAATAGATTGATATGATTAACAAAGATATTATAAAGCAAGCGTTTGTTTCCATCATACAAGCTACGGGAGATGACCCAAGCCGAGAGGGCCTGGCAGATACTCCCAGACGCTTTGCTGATATGTATGAAGAGCTATTTTGCGGCATAGATAAAGATCCCGGCAAGGAGTTGCGAGTGGGATACGAGATAGGGCACCGGGAAATGGTAATACTGAAAGATATACCATTTTACTCAATGTGTGAACACCATTTTCTGCCGTTTTACGGGGCCGTACATATAGGGTATATCCCGGGGTCTGAGGGAAGAGTGGTTGGCATTAGCAAACTGGCCAGGGTCGTAGAAATTATTGCCAAACGGCCACAGATTCAGGAACGCATGGCAACTGAAATTGCCGACACCGTCGAAAAGAACCTTAAAGCAGAAGGGGTTGCCGTAGTAATAGAAGCCGAACATATGTGCATGACTATGAGGGGTATTAAAAAGCCCGGGAGCAGTGTTATCACCTCTGCTTTAAGAGGTATTTTACGAAAGCAAGCCGCCAGCCGGGCTGAGTTTTTGGCCCTTATTGGCAAGAGTAATTAACCGGCTTTCACCATGACACTTCATAATAATCAAAAACCGGCCCGTCACTACATATTTTTTTAATACCTCTGGTGGTCAATACAGAGCAACCGCAACATACCCCGAAACCACAACCCATTCGTTCTTCAAGTGAAATGTGAAAAGGTTTGGGAGCAGGTAACGAATCATTTTGCCGGGCAACAGGATGATACATATTTGCTGGGCCACAGGCAACCAGTTGATCTGCCCATCCAATAAACTCAGGCAGTATACCGGTTACCAAACAATGTGCACCTCTTGAACCATCTTCAGTGGCAATGTGGCAGCTGACATTCCGAGGGAGCATTTCTTCCGGG
>PWTP01000019.1 GCA_003563865.1 Dehalococcoidia bacterium | reverse complement strand
CGAGTGTTAGTCAGACCAGTTACCGAAAGTTTCCTTAAGCCTTTCTACAGCAGCGTGGTCACGTTCTTGTATACGGTGCATATCATCAAAAAGGTTCTTTTCCTGCCCAATAAAATGCGTTCCCAGTTCTCCTGCAACAAATTTTGGGTTTTCTAATATTGCCTTATGCAGGATGATATTGGTTTTAACCCCAACTATGATGTATTCATATAAAGCACGACGCATTCTGAGAATTGCTTCGTTACGGTTTCTGCCCCAGGCAACCAGCTTGGAAATTAATGGATGGTAGTAATGAGTAATTATAAATCCGTTGTAGACACCGGAATCAACCCGAATGCCTACACCACCAGGAGAACGATACCCTTTGAGCCTGCCGGGAGAAGGTGTGAAGTTGTTTAGCGGGTCTTCAGCATTAATGCGACACTCTATAGCCCATCCATTAAGCTTGATTTCATCCTGTTTGACCGAGAGAGGTAAACCTGAAGCTATGCGTATTTGCTCTTTGACAATATCAATTCCGGTAACCATTTCAGTTACAGTATGTTCAACCTGCACACGAATATAGCCAGTTGGGCGTCCGTAGAGTGTTTAACCAAGGCACTTTCGCCCAATATACAAGTCTTTCCGGGGAATATCTTCGAAAATGACAATCATGTCTTTTTTGTTCATCCCGGTATTTTCGGTCATTATATCTGTGATTGCTTCGGCTATCTTTTGCTTGGTATCCTCACTTCTCCCCGCAGCCCATTCTACTTTAACAATCGGCATAACACACCTCTTTTCATTTTTTACTACTATACAACACTTTAACCAAACTGGAAAAGCTCAAAGTAGAGAAAGTTGCTTAAAATAACATTACTTTTATTTAAGTGCTAAAGTTGTAAAACAAAAATATACTTTTGAGGGGCCAGATTGATCAGTAATAGTAGGGTTATCAGCAACTGTGACTGCATCTTCTTTTAAAGCAACCGGCATGAGTCCTGAATATACTTTCCTGCAATAGAAAATGTCAAGTGAGAGTGTGAGATGTGCCGTAATTTTTCATATTATTATTCCCAAAGTTTGGAAATCAAACTACAACATGCAATTATGCAAGCCAAAGGTGGTTAATTTGAACTGCGATAGCATAATAATTGAGAGCGGAGTAGATACTGGCGATACTGTTATTGTGGTTCTGCATTCGGGTAAAAGATTTTGAATATGAAGCGGTAAGGTTTGTAAGGAAATGGTAGCGGGGGTTGGATTCGAACCAACGACCTCCGGGTTATGAGCCCGACGAGCTGCCACTGCTCTACCCCGCGCTGAACTTTTTATTATAGCCGCATCAGCTTTGGAGTGTCAAATTTTGCTGGTAGTTATGGAGTTGATCAACAGAACCGGTTGAAGCAGGTACTCTATCAAAAACCCCGGTGTTTAACCTTTGAGCCTTGCCTGTATCCGTTATATTTTTATGTTATACTATTAGCCAAAATCAAGCTGGAGGCGTAGTTGATAACCAGAGATGTTATTTCTATTACCGACCTTACACCTGAAACCATTAATGTTTTATTAAGTGATGCCCTGGAAATTAAAGCCGGCAGAAGAAGGAGTATCCCTTCCGGAAAAGTTTTGGCGCTGCTTTTTGAAAAGCCGTCATTAAGAACCAGAGTCAGCTTTGAAACAGCCATGATGAGCCTTGGCGGCCAGAGCCTATATCTGTCACCGGCTGAAGTTGGTTTAGGCAAGCGTGAACCGATAGCTGATGTTGCCAGGGTACTCAGCCGGTACGTAGACATTATAGCTACACGCACTTTCTGCCATACTACTGCCAGAGAGCTGGCTCAAGAGAGCAGCATACCTGTAATAAATGCACTTTCAGATGTGGAGCATCCCTGCCAGGTACTGGCCGACATGCTTACCATCATTGAAAACAAGGGTGAACTCAGCAGTCTTAAAATTGTCTATGTGGGTGACGGCAACAATGTAGCCAACAGCCTGATGCTTGCTTCAGCCATGCTGGGTGTTGACTTTACCATTGCTGCACCTGACGGTTATCAGATAAAAGATGATATTTTCGACCGGGCAAACAGTTACGCACAGCAATCGGGAGCCCGCATTATCCGCATGGAAGAACCTCTGGATGCTGTTAGTGGAGCTGATGTCATTTATACCGACACCTGGGCCAGTATGGGGCAGGAAGTAAAAAGCCGGGAAAGGTGCCAGATCTTCTCAGCTTACCAGGTAAATTCTAATCTGTTGTGCCATGCGCCGGAAAATGTTATTGTTATGCACTGCCTGCCGGCTCACAGGGGTGAAGAGATTACTGATGATATTATAGAAGGACCACATTCGGTAGTTTTTGACCAGGCCGAAAACCGCTTACATGCAACCAAGGCGCTCCTACTTTATATTTTAGGAGGGCTTGATATATCCATCGGTAGCTAGCACCTGACGAAGGAGAAACTTATGCACGCAATCAAAGCGGTTTTTACAAAGGGTTGGGCAGCCATGCTAATAGCTGCTTTGGCTATTGCCGGATTTTTACTTGAATGGCCCATGGAAGCTTTTATTGCCGGTATCGCCAGTGTCCTGATTATTTTCATGGCGTTGTCTGCTGTTACAGCACGAGAAAAGATGCTTGACGAATCAGCAGAAAGTTTAAAGGAGCTTTCCGGTTATTTCTACCACCGCTTCATGGGTGAATCCTCACTGTCAATATTTGCCATAATTAATAGTCTGTTTAAAACAGATAATACCCGTTTATGGGAATGGGCTCGCTCATGTGACAATGCTCAGCGAGTTTTTAACACCTGGTGCGATTCTTTCAATACCCGCCTTGAAACCGACCATCGTACCCGGCGCTTCAGTGCCTATTTGAGGATTTCTACCAAAGAATTGTGGCTGATGGTGAAGATGTACCAGGAATACATCCAGCAATTTGCTGAGGTTGCTAACCATATAGAATTACCGGTTGAAACCATCGAGCAATATAAACGGTTTTGTGTCGAATATAATACCTTTGTCGGCCAATTCCGCGATTTACTGGCCGGGTTAAGACGGGTTGCACGTATCGAAATAGAGCCGCCTTCCATCAAAATGGCTCCCGATATCAAGCAGGCAACTTAACACATATTAAACAATAAATTAAACCGCCCGGCTGCCTACAGAAAGGAATGCACTATTGCCAGAAGAACAAACAATTAAAAACACCAATCCGGCCGGCCCCAGGCCGGTTGTGGCTATTATCGGGCGTCAAAATGTAGGTAAATCAACGCTGTTAAACCGCCTTTCGGGTAAACGTATGGCTATAGTGGCCGACCTGCCCGGAACTACCAGAGACCGGCTTATTACTACCATTACCTGGCAAGATAAAAGCTTTACCCTGGTTGATACCGGCGGTCTTATACTGGAACCTTCGTCGAGCATTGAAGAAGGCATTAACCAACAGGTTAAAGAAGCAGTAGCCGGAGCAGACCTGGTTTTGTTTATTACAGACGCAGTCGCCGGAGTTGTACCATCTGACCAGGAAGTGGCTGAGTGGCTGAGGAAAGAAGGTAAGCCACTGATACTGGTGGTAAACAAAGCCGATAACCCGAAACGTGAATCTTATGCTGTAGATTTTTACTCTATGGGCATGGGCGAACCGGTGATCATCAGCGCCTATCACGACCTGGGTATAGATGACCTGCTGGATAAGATAGTGTCAATGGTTCCCGACAGATCAATTGAGGTTGATGCTGTAGATGATGCTTTGAAACTGGCTCTGGTCGGCAGGCCCAATGTCGGAAAATCCATGCTTGTAAACAAGCTGCTGGGGCAGGAAAGAGTAATCGTAAGCCAGATACCCGGAACCACCCGTGATGCTATAGATACAATATTTGAGTTTGAAGGTGAACCGGTCGTTCTGATTGATACAGCCGGTATCAAGCGGCGCGGCCGGGTTGGAAAAGGGGTTGATAAATACAGTGTCTTACGCAGCCTTAAAGCCATCGACAGGGCAGATGTTGCAGCACTGTTGCTTGATGCCACCGAACCGGCTACCGCCCAGGACACCCATGTAGCCAATTTTATCGAGCAGGCCAGCAAGGGAGTTATACTGGTAGTAAACAAATGGGACCTGATCAGTGAAATAGAGCAGGCAGACTTTACCCGCTTTGTCTCCAGCCGTTTTAAATTTATGCCTTATGCCAGTGTTATCTACACGTCAGCGCTTACCGGTAAAGGAGTAAGTAAACTTATACCGGAAGCAAGAAAAATCAAAGCCGAAAGGCAAAAGCGAATAAGCACCGGTGAACTGAACGGTTTTGTCGAGCGCACTATTGCCATACACCCTCCACCTCGTAAAGGACTAAAACCGTTGAAAGTATTTTACGCTACTCAGGCAGAAATTGAACCGCCGACTTTTGTTTTCTTTGTTAACGACGTAAGAATTGTACACTTTTCTTTTCAACGCTTTATTGAAAACAAACTCAGAGAAACCTACGGCTTCCATGGCACTGCTATAAAAACGATTTTTAAAAACCGCGGGGTT
>PWTP01000141.1 GCA_003563865.1 Dehalococcoidia bacterium | reverse complement strand
TAACTGGCAACCGAGCAAATCAATATCAGACCACATTAATCCCAGAAGCTCATTACGCCTCATGCCAGTAAACAATGCTATGTGAAATAAGGCAAAGTAGAGGCTTTCCTTTATAGCTTCCAGAAAATGACGCATTTCAAAATCATCCCATACCTGCATATCAGTATTGCTATTTCTGTCATCCCATTCCCGTATTTCATTACGTCCATTCTTAGGCACTATCGCACCATCGGCAGCATTATGGTTTAATAATTTCCATTGCATAGCTATCGCAAGTGCTCTGTGAATCACTGTGTGGCTATAGCGGACGGTGCTGGCACTGGCACCTTTATTCTGCATGACGGTATAGCATTTCTGTATATGCTCAGGCTTCAATTGAGTTAACAATATATTACCGATAGCCGGCACAAGATGCACGCGGACGATGCTCTCATACCGCTCATAACCTCTAGGTGACAGCTTGCCTTTGGCATATTCGGATAACCATCTTTTCAGATATTCGGCAACATTAGTTTTACCGGGGCGGATAAAAGAGCCGCCGTCAAGCTGGTATAATAATTCAGCCAGACGCTTTTCGGCATCTTTTTTTGTACCTTTAACGGTACCCCACTGGTATTTGTACTTGCCAGTAGCAGAGTCCTTGCCTATGCTGATTTTTATGCTATAGCTGCCCTTGCTACGCTTGACTATATGTCCTCTCATTTTTACCTCCTTCCTCTTTGTTTAACTATTTACTAGCCTTAAACCTCTTTGAAGTCTCCTCGTTTGCGCTCCATACCCGGTGGTGAAGCTTCAGGCTGTGTACCCGTTGGTAAAGATTCATTGCTGACCTCTGGCTCCTGAAAATAGCGCTTGATAAATCGGTTGAACTTGTCACGACCGCCAAGAGCTCTCTCCAGCACCTGAAAGAACCAGCGCCAGCCAGAGTACTCTATGTCTTCACCAGCATCGCGGGCTGCTAACAAACACGGGAGAAGACCATGAACTGTCTGGTCCAGCGCCTGAACTTTGGCATGCTCCGCTTTCTTTTTAGCATCCTCCAAAAAAGGCTGCTGTGTTGACTCTGTTAAGCTCAGGCCCTTTAACCATAGACCCATTTGCCTCCGGCTGGGAGGCTGTATTTTGAACTCTTCCCTAATGAGATCCGCGACCTTGTCCCAGGAATGCCCTTGCCTCTTTTTTTCAACGGCAAATAGCCGCACCTCTAAAGGATATACTTTTGGCATGTCTCCCTCCTTATGAGAAATTTAACTAAATTATAAATCACAAAAAGAGATTAGTCAATACTCAAACTAGAATAAAACACCCATTAGTTGACAAATACATAATTGCGTAATAAGATGATAGTAAAAGAGATACATGGAAGGGGTATGAGATGAAAGACGATACAAAAGAAAGACTAACATACGACGTGGCTAAAGCAGCCGAGGTTCTCGGCATTAGCCGCAATTTGGCTTATGAAATGGTAAAGAACGGAAAATTGCCTGTTGTTAAGTTTGGCAAACGCATTTTAGTTCCCAAAAAAGCAATTGAAAATTTACTAGAAGACGCAAAGCCTCAAAATTGAGAACAAAGAGGAAACCAAGCACGGCGAGCGAGCCAATAATGAGTGATAGCTATACTAAACCCGATATGCTAAAAGCTGCCCTTGATTATGCTGCTCAGGGGCTGGCTGTGTTTCCGGTTAATTCGCGCAAGGTGCCTTTAACCAATAATGGTTTTTACAACGCCACCCAGTCGGGGAAAACCATAACGGAGTGGTGGACACAATGGCCGGATGCGGGCATAGCCATTCCAACAGCCGGCCTGGTGGTGGTGGATGTAGACATAGAAAAGGGCGGGCTTGAGAGCTGGGCCGAAATTCAAGAGGCCTACGGTGACCTGCCGCAAACTAGAATACACCAAACCGGGAGTGGGGGCTATCACTATGTTTATAAAAACCCCGATGTCCGCCATATCGGCAATAAAACCAGACTGGCAGGTTTAAATGGGCTTGATATAAGGGCGAACGGTGGCTATATCGTAATGCCACCAAGTAAGCACGAAACCGGTTGCCGCTACGAGGCCATAAACAACCTGCCGATCGCTCTGGCGCCGAACTGGCTGATTAACCTCATTGTGATGCCACCAGAGCCACAAGCAGAGGTGCAGGAAGGCGGGATAATTTCAGAGGGGCGGAGAAATAGCACCCTGACTAGCTTTGCAGGCAGTATGCGAAGACGTGGAATGCCGCAGGTTGCCATCAAGGCCGCTTTACTTGAGGTAAACCGCAGCCAGTGCCAACCGCCACTAGAGGAAAGGGCCATTAAAAAAATAGCCTCAAGTGTTAGCCGGTATGCCCCTAATGCCGGGGGAGATGGTGATAAGGATAATTATAATACCTTGAATTCGACGGTTCAAACGGGAAACGTTAGAAAAACGTTATGGAATTCGTTAGAAAATGAGCCTAACGGCGGCAGTAGCGTTAGAGACGATAATAAGAGTTTAGCGCAGCGTGTGAGGGATTGGGTCGGCCAGACTACAGGGTGGTTTACAACTGAAGAGCTTGACTCCGAAATAGGTATAAAAACAAGCGGTGATAAAGCCAACCGGCGTTTCATTTTACACACCTTAAAAAGCGAAGGCGTTATTGAGGCACACCTTAAGCAGAATAGGCTTTTCCGGCGAATAGATAAGGATTTACGGTTAATTGATTTTAAAAAGACTGGCAGGCGCGAGCCGCTCGACCTGAAATTGCCATTCAACCTTTCAAAGATGGTGAATGTTTATCCGCGAAATATAATCGTAATAGCCGGGGCCAGCGACAGCGGTAAAACAGCCTGGATGCTCAATTTCATTAAGGATAACCAGGATAACTTCAGCATTTATTATTACTCCAGCGAAATGGGGGAAGCAGAGCTTGCCAACCGGTTGAGCAAGTTCGACAGCATGACGCTGAATGACTGGAATTTCCGGGCAGAAGAACGTTCAGCCAACTTTGCCGATGTAATACGGCCGGATGATATAAACCTGATCGACTTTTTGGAGATAAGCTCCGATTTTAGCGAAATTGCCGAGCAAATAAGAAATATACACGATAGATTAGGCACTGGAATTTGCATTATTGCTATTCAAAAGAATAAAGGCGTTGACCTGGGCCGGGGCGGCTCCTTCAGCCTGGAAAAAGCCCGGTTGTATTTGAGCATGGATGCGGGAATTACAACCGTTATTAAGGCTAAGAATTGGGCAAGCCCGGATAAAAATCCGAACAGGTTAAAAATTTGCTATAAGATCGTGAAAGGTTGCGAATTTATTGTTACGAAGGACTGGCACCAGGCGGGTGATTAAAATGGTAAAGACTACATATAGATACCGGGGCTGCCCACTTGCTCCCCCGGGAAAGGATTTTTGCAATTATTAGAGAGTTCTAATGTCTGAACTAGCCATAGCACGCCAAGTAAATAAACAGCTCCCGGAAATACCTTATGACTGGAGCTACGAAGAATCAGTGGCCAGGGTTAAACCACTTGTATATACGTGGAAAAATCTTACACTGGAAATTGCAGCTGAGCTTTGGGTTGCTAGAGAGATTTTATCTACTCGAGCATGGAATAAAGGCATAAGCGATGGGACAAATGTCCCATCGCAAACCTGGGCCAAATACTGCGAATCTATTGGCTTAGAAAAGCGGACTGCCAATCGGTGGCTAGCCACCATTTTTGGTCCCCAAAAACCACCAAAGCTACGCCCGCCGAAAATCCAGAGCCAGGTGATTTATGCCGATCCCCCGTGGCAATTTCAAAATATCGGCTTCGATCAAACTCCCGGGCTTCAATATCCCACTATGAGCCTGGGTGAAATTTGCAACATGAAAGATGATAGAGGCAGGCCGATAAAGAAGGCAGTAGAAGATCGTAGGGTGGTTCTCTTTCTCTGGGTGCCTGAGGCTCTCTTGCCAGAGGGCTTGGAAGTCATGACAGCCTGGGGTTTCAGCTACAAGGCCCATATGGTCTGGGTGAAAGACAAAGCACCAGGAGTGGGCTTTTGGGTAAAAGCCAAACATGAAGATCTCTGCATGGGCTGCAATGAACCCGACCTGTATCCACAGCAGCTTTTCGATTCGGTTTTTGAAGCTCCGGTGACTAAACATTCCCAAAAACCTGAAAAGGTCTATGAGATGATCGAAGCGATGTACACCGGTCCATTTATCGAATTATTTGCCCGGAATACACGTCCTGGCTGGGAGGCTTGGGGTAATGAAGTCTGATGATTTAATACGCGCCAGTCAGCACACAACAAGAAGTTATAAAACATCAGCGAAAGCTGAAGGAAGGAAGGAAGGAAGGAGGGAGGGGGCTTGAATTACCAGCGGGCTTCTTTATATAGCGTGAGCAGGGGGAGCAAGGTCCCGCTGGCGGTTCGTTCATTACCGAAATCCGCTTTGCTCCCCCCCAGGAAAAGGAAAACAAGACCAGAGGCAAGGATGGGCAGTGTAACATTTATTGTGTGAAATATTAGGAGTTGAAAAAGTAGGGCGCTTTCCTTTACAAGATTTACTGGAGAAATAAAACAAAG
>PWTP01000150.1 GCA_003563865.1 Dehalococcoidia bacterium | reverse complement strand
GTATTATTTTGGATAATAGACCCTAGAACGGTTTCAGTGGTACCAGGGGGTACTGTGCTTTGTAGTACTACTAGCTTTCCTCTTAAATTATGCTTGCATATAGAATTGGCCACTTGTGTAACAGCTTCTAGGTCCGGCTCTGAATCTCGTATCAGAGTTGGAACCGATATTATTATGACGTCACATTTTGATATGTCTGCAACATCAACCGAAGCCGTCAGCTTGCCTGAGGCAACAACAAGTCTTAATAATTCATCAAGGCCGACTTCATCCGAATAAGGGCTGCAACCTTCATTAACCGATTCGATCAGAGAATTATCAATATCGATCCCGGTTACTTTAAATCCTTTTTTGGAAAGAATTGCAGCTAAAGGCAAGCCCATTCTGCCAAGACCTATAACTCCAATAGCTACTTCACGGTTAGTAATTTGTTGTTTGATTTCTTGCTCCCGAAAATTGAATATCAAAATGACTCCTTTATATAAATTGATTTAGCCGGGTTTCCAGCTACAGTTCCTCCAGCCAGAACATTAGTGGTTACAACCGAGCCAGCGCCAACTACTGCATTTTCTCCAATCACTAAACAAGGCAATATGACAGAATTTGCCCCAATTCGTGCACCTTCTTTTATAATCGGCCCCTTAAGATCAGCTTCACCTGTCATATATTTATCGTTGGTCGTAACTGAATAAGGGCCTAAGAAAACGTGGTCTTCAACCACGGTATAGGCGGTGATATACGCTCCGGTTTGCAGGCTAACATTACTGCCGATTACACAGTTTCCTTCGATTACCGCGTTAGTACCAATAGTAACATTGTCACCTATGCAAGAATTTTCACGAACAATAATGTTGTGGCCTCCCTTGAAACCATCTCCGATTGATACATTCGAATAGATGACACTCCCTGACCTGATTACCGAATTGCTACCGATAAGAAGCTTGCCATCATCTCTATTGCCCAGCACAACATTATCCTGAACCATAGATCCTTGTCCGAAAACTACTTCGCCGTAAGTCACAATTTCAGGCACTTAACAGCGCCTGCGTAATTCTGTTTAGCTGACGGCAGGTTATAGAAGGATGAACCGGAAGTGACAAAACTTCTATGGCAGCTTGTTCAGCTACTGGCAGCCAATCTTTATAACCAAGTTCTTTATAGATTGGTTGCTTATATATAGGCAAAGGATAATGAACAGCACAGCCTATACCATTATCCTCCAAATAAGCTATAAGTTCGTTTCTTGATAGCTTATATGCGGGTGTAACCCTAATAGTAAACTGATTATATACATGATTTCTATCGGGTAATGCCCCTGGAGAAATTAGTCCAGATATCTCATTAACAGCCTTTGTCAGCACTTTGGCATTTTCATCTCTTTTACGGTTGAAATGGTTTAGTCTTTTAAGCTGGGTAAGTCCTAGCGAAGCCTTAATCTCATCCATGCGATAATTATGACCCAACATAGTATGATAATAGCGGCTTTCTTGGCCTTGGTTTCGCAATATTCTACATCTATCAGCAATAGATTTATCACTTGTCGTTATCATGCCACCTTCTCCGGTAGTCATGTTTTTGGTAGGATAAAATGAAAAACACCCAACCCCAAATGAACCAACCTTTTTACTCTGGTAATGAGCGCCATGCGACTGACATGCATCTTCCAGTAAAACAAGGTTATATCGCTTGCATATATCTTCAACCTCCGAGATATCAAAGGCCTGCCCAAAAAGATGCACTCCTAAAATAGCCTTTGTCCTTGCATTAATTTTAGACTCAATGAGTTTTGGGTCAAGGTTGTAACTAACTGGGTCAATATCAACAAATACTGGAGTTGCATTACTGTGCAAAATAGCATTGGCAGAGGCTATAAAACTAAACGGAGAGGTAATAATTTCATCACCCTTATTAAAACCACAGGCCAATATTGCTAAATGCAAAGCTGATGTGCCACTGGATACACTAACAGCATGAGACGTGCCAATGTATCTGGCGAATGCTTTTTCAAATTCAAAGGCAAGCTCACCATAAGCGAGCTTGCCGGACAGAATTGTTTTTGACAATAAATTGAGGTCATTTTCATATATTAGAGGTTTTGACATTGGGATAAATTCTTTTAACATAATTTTGAACAAACACTTTGGGCGCTGCCTAACATTGAAGGTTTTTAAATAATTGAAAAACCTATGATTAAGGTTTGCGGGGCGATTTTATATTTTCGTAACTGTACTCCGGTTGTACATACAAAGTCAAATATATAGTCCAACCCAACATTTGCAAGCAAAGCCTCTGAAAGCTATACTCTAGGTATGAAAAATCCAATGTGCATGAAACCATTTCGTATTGCGTTGATAGTGCTGGTTTTATTGCTGGCTGTTCCTTCTGCATTCTTAAGCGCAGATGATGAAAAGCCGTTGGTAGCTGTATTAAACCTGGAAGGAGCTATTACACCCGTCCAGGCCGAATACCTGGAACGGGGTTTTGAGCAAGCAGTAGCAGATGATGCCGGGCTGATATTAATCGAGATGAATACCCCGGGCGGTCTGGATGGGGCTATGAGAGATATAGTCCGGCTCATTAAAAATTCACCGGTACCGGTGGCTGTATATGTAACCCCGGGAGGCCGGGCGGCTTCAGCCGGGTTTTTTATAACCATAGCTGCCGATATTGCTGCCATGGCGCCCGATTCTTCCATTGGTTCAGCTACACCTGTTGTCCTTGATCAGGATGGACAGGCTGAACCTACAGATGACATGCAGAAAAAAATCTTAAACGATGCCATAGCCTATGCCAGGGGTCTGGCCGAAGCGCGTGAGCGCAACGCAGAATGGGCAGAACTTGCAGTTAGAGAAGCAGCGTCTGTTACAGGAAGTGAAGCCCTGGGCTTAAACGTTATTGATATTGTAGCTATATCCCAGGACGATCTCTTTAATCAAATGCACGGTCTTGAAGTAACCCGCCCGGATGGCTCAACGGTTATCATAAATACCGAAAATGCCACCACGAGCGTTATAGAAATGACTTTTATGGAAGGCCTTCTGCTTGCATTGTCTGACCCGAATATTGCCTATATTCTGCTCAGCCTGGCTATACTTGGCATTACAGTTGAAATATTTAACCCGGGCCTTATATTCCCCGGGACTTTGGGAGCCATATCGGGCTTAATGGCTTTTTATTCGCTGGGGGTACTGCCGGTAAATTATGCCGGTATATTACTGATGGTGCTTGCCTTTGGCCTGTTTATTGCCGAGGCTTTTACTCCAACTTTTGGTCTTTTTATCGCCGGTGGCATCGTCTCTTTCACAACCGGTTCTTTAATTTTATTTAAAGGAGGTCCGTTGTTTGCCGTGAATCCGTGGCTAATCGCAATAGTCGTTTTACTGATTGCTGCTTTTTTAATTTTTGTTATTCAAAGAGTGGTAGTTGCACACCGGCACAAGGCCGGCACCGGCAGCGAAGGTTACAGTGGTAAACAGGTGTCTGTTCACACCCCGCTAAAGCCTAAAGGCACTGTCTTTTTTGACGGTGAAAGATGGAATGCGATACTTGAAGAAGGCACTGCTGAGGTTGGAGAAAAAGTAGTAATCACCAGGTCTGAAGGCTTAACCCTTTATGTTAAAAAAATAAATCAAGGAGGTAACTAATGGAACTTATTTATCTGGCAGTAGGTTTGTTTCTGCTGCTTACTCTGATCAGCATGGCTGTCAGGGTAGTGTCTGAGTATGAACGGGGTGTTATTTTCCGTTTGGGAAGGCTGATTGGTGCTAAAGGACCGGGTCTTTTCCTGATTATCCCCTTCATTGACCGCATGGTAAAAGTAGATTTGCGTGTGGTTACAATGGATGTCCCTTCACAGGATGTTATTACCAGAGACAATGTAACAGTCCGGGTAAACGCTGTAGTTTATTTTCGCGTGGTTAACCCCCAGGATGTGGTGGTAAAGGTGCTTGATCATATAAAAGCCACTTCTCAAATCTCCCAGACTACCCTTCGCAACGTGCTGGGTCAGTCTGAACTGGATGAGCTTTTGAGCAAGCGGGAGCAGCTAAACCAAACCATCCAGGCGATTATTGACGAACACACCGATCCATGGGGTGTTAAGGTTAGCAATGTCGAAATTAAAGACGTTGAACTGGCAGAATCAATGCGCCGCTCCATGGCAAGGCAGGCAGAAGCCGAACGTGAACGCCGGGCCAAAGTCATTCACGCTGAAGGTGAGTTCCAGGCTTCGCAAAGACTGGCCGATGCAGCCAATATTATCGCCAAAGAACCGGTAACACTGCAGTTACGTTACCTGTCTACATTAACTGACATTGCTGTTGATAAAAACAGTACCATTGTTTTCCCGTTACCCATGGATATTATCGATGCATTCATGAAAAAGTCTGACAGGAAATAATAAAACCAAATCCCCGCCTGCTCATATAACCGGGGCAGGCGGGTAAATCACTTATGGCCTGAGATTGACATCCCCGGCAGTAATGGTACTTAATTCACCTTCGGGTGATTTTATCACCAGGGTTCCATCCGGATTTACATCTACTGCCAGCCCCTGGCGTTTGCCATTAAGGGTGTTAATGCTTACTTTATGCCCCAGGGTCACCAGATTCTGTCTCCACTCTT
>PWTP01000105.1 GCA_003563865.1 Dehalococcoidia bacterium | reverse complement strand
GAGCTTGAAGATATTCACATGGCAATTGAAACCAGGCTGTTCGAAATTATAGGTGAAGTAGCCGGAAAATTACACACCGGACGCTCACGCAATGATCAGATTGCCCTGGATTTACGCATGTTTCTGAAAAAAAAGCTGGAAGAAACTATGGCCGGAATCTGTCGACTCCAGCAAGCTCTGGTTGACCAGGCTGAAGCTAATATAGATACTGTTATGCCCGGTTGCACCCATCTTCAGCATGCCCAACCGGTTCTGCTGGCCCATCACCTGCTGGCATACTTTGAAATGCTCGAACGTGATAAAGAAAGGGCTCAGGATTGCTTTAAACGAACCGATGTCATGCCGCTGGGCAGTGGAGCCCTGGCTGGAACCGGTTTTAATATCGACCGTGGCTATGTTGCCCGGAATCTGGGGTTTAACACCGTAAGCCGGAACTCCATGGATGCAGTCAGTGACCGGGATTTTGTAATTGAATATCTCGGCCTGGCCAGTATAACTATGATGCACATTTCCAGGCTGGCTGAAGAAATCATCCTCTGGTCGACCAGTGAATACAGTTTTATTGAACTGGACGATTCTTATTCAACCGGCTCAAGCATTATGCCTCAAAAGAAAAACCCGGATGTTGCTGAACTGGCAAGGGGTAAAACTGGCAGAATGTATGGCCATCTAATGGCCATGCTCACAACTATGAAAGCTCTCCCTCTCAGTTATAACCGCGACCTCCAGGAGGATAAAGAAGGCTTGTTTGATACGGTTGATACATTGCTATTGAGCCTGAAGGTATTTGCCGGCATGATAGACACCCTGAAAGTAAACCGCAAAGCTCTATCAATGGCCGCGTCACAGGGCTACACTCTGGCCACAGATGTAGCCGACTACCTGGTTAATAAAGGGTTGAGTTTCAGAGAAGCTCATAAGATTACCGGTAAGCTGGTAAATTACGCCTCTTCCAATAATATTGCATTAAACAGCTTAAGCCTGGAGGATTATCTTCAGTTTTCAAAAGCTTTTGAAGAAGATGTGTTAAATATATGCGAACAGTCATCTATAGAAGCAAGAAATATTCCCGGTGGAACTGCACAAAAACAAGTAACCCGGGCAATCAAGAATGCCCGGGAAAAACTTAAAGAAGCCCTTGTTTAGCCGGTTGCTATCCGACACTGGTTATACGGCGTTGCGTACGGCGGCATCGGGTGCAAAGCTTCAATCTGGTAGCTTTACCATCAACCGTCACTGTAGCTTTATGGATATTAGCCGACCACATACGGTTGGTGGACCGTTTAGAGTGAGATACGTTATGTCCAAATTGGACACTTTTACCACAAAATTCACATTTCATTTACTTAAAACTCCTTTGACGGAAGCATTGTTTTCGTGTAGAATTCCCCCAACCGGGCAGCTTATACTTTAACACAAGACTTTTCGTCTTAGCAAGGACTGATAATACATGCAGGAAAAGGCTACTATTAACGGCAGGGACTTTAAGGAAATGTTCACTGTAGCCACCAACTGGCTTGAGAAGAGCGTTGATGAAGTCAATGCACTTAATGTATTTCCCGTTCCTGATGGTGACACAGGCACCAACATGCTGCTCACTATGCATTCTGCCCTTGATGAAATAAAAAGTGCTGAGGATAGTGTTTCCAAAGTTGTCAGGGAAATGGCCCGGGGAGCACTTATGGGAGCCCGCGGCAACAGCGGAGTTATACTTTCCCAGATACTGGCAGGAATGTCGCAGGGGCTTGCAAACAACGAGACAGCTGAAGGTACCATAATGGCCAAAAGCTTTGAAAGTGCTTCGAAGTCGGCCTACAAGGGTGTGACTAACCCGGTTGAGGGAACCATTCTAACAGTTATTAAAGATGTTGCCAAAGCAACCAAAGCCAAAAATCTCAGCGGCACTGATAATCTGATTTCTATAATGGAAGAAGCCGTCAGCGCTGCCGGCACTTCGGTCGCCAACACCCCCAGTCTGCTCAAGGTTTTAAAGGAAGCAGGAGTTGTTGATGCTGGAGGCCAGGGGTTATACGTAATCCTTGACGGTGCTTTAAGATACCTGAAGGGAGAAACCGAAGCAATGCAATTTCGCAAACCTCAGATAATTGCCAGCAGTGTACCTCTTGGAGCAGCCAGTGTTTTTTCGCCTGAACACAGCCATGAAGATGAAGAACCATTCGGTTATTGCACCAACCTGCTGTTAAAAGGCCAGGCTTTGAGCGTTGAAAAAATAACCACAAAACTTGATAAAAAAGGTGAATCACTGGTAGTTGTCGGAGATGAGAATACTATCAGAGTCCATATTCATACTCTTGATCCGGGTTCGGTAATCAGCTACCTGACCACCCTGGGTACACTGGATAATGTAAATATCCAGAACATGGATGAGCAGCACGAAGACTATATGGAAATGAAAAAGGATAAATCGCCCGCAGGTGACATATCCCTGGTGGCTGTGGTTGCCGGTGACGGTTTTTCTGAAGTATTTTCCAGCCTGGGAGTTGGCCGTATTGTTCCCGGTGGCCAGACAATGAACCCGTCAACCAAGGAAATTTTACGATCGGTCGAAAAAAGCGGTGGCCATAACGTAATAGTACTGCCAAATAATAAAAATATCATCATGTCTGCTGAACAGGTTCAAAACCTGACCAAGAAAAAAATTAAAGTAGTCCCCACCAAAACCATGCCACAGGGGGTGGCGGCACTGCTGGCCTTTGATTATGACGCAGATTTTGACACCAACCACCGGTTGATGACTGATGCAATAGGTACAGTCAAAACCATAGAAGTCACCCGTGCTATACGCTCAACCAAGACTGATAATATCAACATCAAACGGAACCAGATAATATCGATTCTGGATGGTAAGATAGTATCTGTGGCTGACGACTACAACAAGAGTATTCGTCAGGCATTGGGAAAAATTAACCTAACAGAAGCTGAGGTAGTCACTATATACTATGGAGAGGCTGCTACTGAAGAAGAGGCTGAATCCATTTCAGCCATGATATCGAAAAATTATTCGCACCTTCAAATAGAACTGGTCAAAGGTGGACAGCGGCATTATAACTTTATTTTATCGGTGGAATAGTAATGATCAGGAGGAAATAAATGGTAAAAATAATTACGGATTCCACATCGGACATAACCGGTGATCTGGCTAAATCACTTGGTATTACCGTAGTCCCGTTGACGGTATTTTTTGGAAGAGAATCATATCTCGACCGGGTTGAAATATCAACCGAAGAGTTTTATAAACGTCTGGTTGGTGATGTTTTTCCGACCACCACTCAACCTTCCCCGGGGGTTTTTGCCGAGGTTTACAACCAGCTGGCCGAGCAAACAAACGAAATTTTAGTGCTGGTAATCTCAAGTAAATTAAGCGGCACTTATCAGTCGGCCATAAATGCTACCAACATGGTTAAGAAAAAGGGAGTGCGTATAGAGGTAATTGACTCAAAACAAACCGCCATGTCACTGGGATTACTGGCCATAAGGGCTTCACAGATTGCAGCCGAAGGCGCCGGCCTTGATGAAGTAGCCCAGGCTGTCGAAGATATGCAAACCAGAGTACAGCCACTCATGTATTTTGAAACTCTTAAATATCTGGCCAAAGGCGGACGGGTTGGTAAGGCACAGGGGCTGGTAGGATCACTGCTCTCTATCAAGCCGATTATTACTTTAGATGATGGTGAAGTTTCCCCGGTAACCCGTGTCCGTTCCAAGAAAGCCGGGTTGGATTATTTGTATAAATTTGTCGATGGCTTTAAGGGAAATATTGAAGCCATGGCAATAGAACATGCTACCACCCCGGATGATGCGAATGAACTCATCGAGAGAATATCGTCTATTTACCCTAAAGAAAAGATATACCGTGCTACGGTTAGCCCGGTGCTGGGCACTTATATGGGACCCAATGTAGTTGGTGTATATGTCCTTGGAGGTAAAAAGGACACATAAAAACAGGGGGCAGGTATGACTGTTAGAATAGTAACCGATAGTACCGCTGATTTACCTGCTAGCGCAGCACAAGATCTTGGAATAAAGATAGTGCCGGCATATATTAATTTTGAAGGTAAAACCTACCGGGATGGTGTTGATATTTCCCAGGATGAAATTTACCACCGGATGGTAGATTTAGGGCAAACCGCTACTACTTCTCAACCACCCCCGGCGGACTTTGCCACAGTCTATGAAGAACTCTTGAAAGATGACGATCATATAATATCTCTACAAGTTACTTCCAAATTAAGCGGCATCTACGCCTCGGCTATCCATGCTAAAAATATGGTAGACCCGGGTAACCGTATCGCAGTGATTGATTCTGAATCGGTATCTATGGGTTTGGGTTTAATGACCCTGATGGCCGCCAGGCTGGCTAGAGCAGGAGAAAACTTACCAAATATATTAGCAGAAATTAAAAACAATCTTCGCTTAACCCACATCTGGGCTGCTTTCGATACTCTTAAATATCTTTACCGGGGCGGCAGAATAGGCAAAGGTAAAGCACTGCTTGGCAGCGTTCTTAATATAAAACCGATGCTTACAATGAGGGATGGTGAGATTCACCCCGTTGGAGCCTCGCGTACACGTCATAAAGCCATCGAAAAACTGGTAGAACTGGCAAACTCCTTCCCCAATGCTCAGGAGCTGGCAGTTGTTCATTCTACAACCCCTCAGGACGCGTT
>PWTP01000126.1 GCA_003563865.1 Dehalococcoidia bacterium | reverse complement strand
CTGAACAAGAACCCCTGCAAGGCCACTGCTTTCTTCAACTGGTAATGCCCCTATGCTTTCTTCTGTTCCGGAAAATACAAGAGATAACAAATATACCGCACCAATGGAAGCCACGAGCCTGATTGCAGTTATTTTAAACAGGTTAATCCCTGAGCGCCATTGGATTATCCCTTCAATTATTAAAGAGTGGGAAATAGCGGTAAACAGAATTATTAATATCTGTTGTTCTATTGAGAAGTTCAGTACGGCCATAACGGCTACGCTACCGTACACATCAACAAAAATTCCGGCCATTATGGGAAAGAAGGCTTCTGGAGGCAGGTTAATTAAAGACATGACCGGCTTGAATACCGGTTCAAGCCAGCTCACCACACCAAACCAATCAAGAAAAACCGCCAGCAGAGATACAGGAATAAAAAGTTTGAGTATCCAAAAGGAGCTTTTAAGCCCCTTTCTTGTGCCCACCTTCAAATCTTTCTTCAGTTTTTCCTTATCTACACGATCCAAGCCGGTTGCCTTTGGATTAATTTATTCAGTTATTCCCTGTTCTTATTTACCCCGGTATTAACAAAATATAAACCTGTAACTTGTTTACTCCGAGGCTAAGGTAGTTGCCGCAAACACATCTTTCACATATTCATCTGACTGTATGCATCAAAACAAACAATATCTTCCAGACTCTTTCTCGGCTTTGCTGCCGGTTCTTCAGCAGGATAACCCAGGGGAGTGAGGGCTACTACCCGAACATCGTCCGGAACTCCCAGTATTTCTTTAACACGGGCCTCATCAAATGCTCCTATCCAGCAGGTGCCCAGCCCGAGCTCTTGAGCCTGCAACATAATAAATGACATAGCAATTGACAAATCAACGGTATACCTGGGCTGGCCACACCTCATGACAGCTTGAGCTTCGGTAGCACAGGCCACGATAACCGCAGCAGCCTCACCAATAAAACCCTGGTTAAAAGCAGCTGTTGTTAGTTTCGTCTTTTTGCCTTTATCTTTTACAACAATAAATTTCCATTCCTGCCGGTTTGAAGCTGACGGTGCAAGCCTCGCAGCCTCCAGAACCAGATCCAGCTTCTGCGGTTCTATATCTTTGTCCAGAAAAGACCTTATACTTCGTCTGTTTTTTATGGCTTGTGATACATCCATATTCAGATACCTCCCTTTTAGATTTCTGTGGACTTAAAAACCAAAACGGTCAATCAACCAGATCTATTTCTAAATATCTTTTTGACTGCTGTCTGGCCTTATTATAAATCATCCGGGCAACAGCAATATCTTCTATGGCAATACCGGTTGAATCAAAAATGGTTGTTTCAGTATCACTACAACGCCCCGGTTTATACCCGGCTATTACTTCTCCAAGAGTGGCATATATCATCCGGGGATTATATCGGCCATGACTAACAGCTACATTAATCTCACCGGCTTTTGTAGCCTGCTCCGGATCATCGACCACTACCCTGGCATCATTTATTATTGCGAGCTCGAGTTCCTGCTTGCCGGGGGCATCGGCACCAACGGCATTTATATGAACACCAGGCATTAACCACTCCTTTCGAATAATAGGTTTCCTGACCGGTGTAGTAGTACAAATAATATCACAGGCACATACTTCCTCAAGGCTTTTAATTCCTATAGGTAGATCCGGATAGTAATCAATTATACTTTCCAACCTTTTATGATCGATATCACACACATCAATTCGGTCGAAATTATAAATTTCAAGGTGGGCTTCAAGCTGTGTATATGCCTGACATCCAGCACCCACGAGGCCCAGGGTTTTAGATTCAGGCCGGGCAAGATACTTTGATGCGACCGCTGAAGCAGCGCCGGTACGGTAACAGGTAATTTGGGTTGCATCCATAACTGCAAGAGGATAACCGGTTTCAGGATCACTGTAGATTAATACTCCCATTACCGTTGGTAAGCCAAGTCTGCTATTTGCAGGATGTACGTTCACCCATTTCAACCCACTGGCCTCAGGCAAGGCTGCCGGCATGGCCCTGAAATCACCTTTTTCAACCGATAAATAAACTTTAGCCGGCATTGACGCTTTACCATTAACCCAATGAACAAAAACTTCCTCCACTGCCCCGATAGTGGATTTCATGTCCATCAGCTCAACAACATCAGTTTTGCCAAGCAGTAAAGTAGCCATGCTTTACCTCCAAACATTTCTCGGACAGATGATAATGGAAGAGGGCTTAAAACTACCCAATAAAGTGTAGTGTCTGCAGCCACCACAGTTCAAGTGTTTGGCATAAATTGACAAACGAGATAAATAAAATTATACCTATGTTTCTGGCCGGTTAACTGTTAAGCTTACATTTGCCTGATTGACTCAAAGCTGCCCATATTAACCAGGCTTTGTTGCGGGGCTCCTTTCAGAAAATAAATACAACTAACTTGAATAGCAAATTTTCAATAATGAGAATAAATACTATTGACTTCAAATATTTAGTGATGGTATTATTGCTTCAATAAAAAGAGGACGGAGAGACGGATAATGGGTACGATCAAGTTTAGTACTGTAAGTGTATCATTGGTACTTATTTTGGCTTTAGTTGCTGTTTCAATTCCGACCTAAAAACTATAGATTCCTATTTGGAAATATGGTACTATTGAGAACTGCTCTAATTAACCACAACAAAGAAGCGTAGCTATAAATGAGTTTGAAAAAATTCGGCATTGTGTTTTTGTACAATAATTGGATTTTTAATAGTAGGGAAGATAAATTGTCCAAGAGGGGTATTTAATATAATATGAAATGTGATTATATTACAAAAAAACCTTATTTCTGGATTACTGTTGCCATTATCAGCTCCCTTGTATTCATAATACTGGCCGGTTGCTCGCAAGAACATGGCACCCCACCATCCACACTACAACCCAAGATTGAGCCTTCTCCGATCGATTTTGAGCCTGTAGCTGGCCAATCTCTGGTGAGGTTTGACAGCGGAAATTTTGCTGGTTCTGGCAACTGCGCAATGTGCCACACAAACCTTACAGATGCCAGCGGCGTTAATGTTTCAATAGATGAGCAATGGCGTTCTACCATGCACGCAAATGCCTCCATAGACCCTTATTTTAGAGCCAAGCTCAGTGCCGAAATTAAAAATGCGCCACACCTTCAAGAAGTGATTGAAGATGTGTGTGCAACTTGCCATACCCCAATGGCTCGAACACAGGCTCTTGCAGACGGTATGAATTCGTTATTATTAGGCCAGGGCTTCTTCAACGAAGCGAATGAATTACACAATGCCGGCAAAGACGGAATATCATGTACTCTTTGCCACCAGATACAACCAACCGGCCTTGGCCAGGAAGAAACATTTGTTGGGCAATACATTATTGATACTTCCGCCACGGCACCGGATAGAATTTTGTTTTCACCGTTTATGGAACAGGATCAAAGCATGATGATGGCGTCTACCGGCTTCAAGCCCGTCTATGGGGAGCATATCCGTGAATCTGGCGTATGTGCAACCTGCCATACACTTATTACACCTACCCTCAATGCGCAAGGTGAAATAGTAGGCACTTTTGTTGAGCAGTCACCATTCTTAGAATTCCTCCATGGTTCTCATTCTCAAGATAAAAGCTGTCAAACCTGTCATATGCCTGCCGCTGCAGGTGGGGTAAAAACCGCTAATAGGCCTCCAAATCTTGAGGAAAAAATGCCGTTTAGCCAACACTATTTTGTAGGTGGCAATGTTCAAATGCTCGAGATATTGAGAGATAATGCAGATGAACTGGAAGTATCTGCTTCTACTCAGTTTTTTAATGATACCATAAAAAGAACACTGGACCAGCTTAATAACCGTACAGCCAATATTGAAATTACTGATTATAATCTCAACAATGACTCATTATCAGTTACTGTTAAAGTTGAAAATCAAGCGGGGCATAAAGTTCCCAGCGCTTTCCCGTCCAGGAGAGTGTGGATTCACTTCCAAGTGCTGGACAGCAATGGAATGGTCATTTTTGAGTCCGGCAGATTTAATGAAGATGGAAGCATTACAGGAAATATTGCCGATGAAGAAATCTATGCCTTCGAACCGCATTATGACATTATTACTTCTCAAAACCAGGTCCAGATATATGAGTCTATTCTGCAGACAGTAGAGGGTGATGTAACCCACACTCTATTAAGAGCAGATACTTATGCCAAAGATAATCGTCTATTACCAGCCGGTTTTAATAAAGAGACTGCAGATGCTAATATTAAAGTCTGGGGAGAGGCAGCAAATGACGACAATTTCATTGGAGGTTCTGACCAAGTAACTTATAAGGTTGAAACTGCTGATTTTAAAGGGCCTTTTACTATCAAAGTTGATTTGCTGTACCAATCACTTGCTTATAGCTCAATTCATTCTCTTTTAGCAGTAGACACTCCGGAGGTTAAAGCTTTTAAAGAATACTTTGAAAAATCTGATAAAACTCCGGTATTAATCTGTTCGGATACCAGAAATATATCATAGTTATACAATAATAAATGAGATTCATTACTATTGATTTTTGATTTGCTTTATGCTATCCTGCCTGTTAGATTATATAGGAGAGTGAGGAGTAATGCGGAAAAATATCTTTAAACCAACCGTTTTTTCTTTAGTGCTGGTTTTGTCCTTGGTTTTTTTGTCTGTTCTCGGTTGTTCTGAAGAAGCAGACGGTTTAACTTTTGAAGAAATG
>PWTP01000006.1 GCA_003563865.1 Dehalococcoidia bacterium | reverse complement strand
TGCTCGATAGTACCGGGTGATATCTCAGCCGAAGTAATAGAAGAAACAAAAGAAGGTATGTTAAACCAGGCACGCCATATCTCGGGCTGGAACTCTAATATAGTTATAAAAATACCTGTTACACCCGAAGGCCTTGAAGTTGCCTCTGCCCTTAAAAATGAAGGCATCAGAACTAATATGACTTTGTGCTTCTCAGTAAACCAGGCTATTCTTTCTGCTCTGGCTGGCGCCACTTATGTGAGCCCGTTTGTAGGCAGGCTTGATGACATTGGTGAAGATGGAATGGCGCTAATTGCAGACATCGTAAATATATTTGAACACTATAATTTTAAGACACAGGTACTGGCAGCCAGCATCAGGCACCCCTACCACGTATTGCAAGCTGCCAGGGCAGGAGCACATGTAATTACCCTGCCCTATAAAGTATTAACTCAAATGGTAAAACATCCTTTGACCGACATCGGCATCGAGCGTTTTCTATCCGACT
Organism: Dehalococcoidia bacterium; assembly: GCA_003563865.1. GTDB lineage: Bacteria > Chloroflexota > Dehalococcoidia > Dehalococcoidales > CSSed11-197 > CSSed11-197. The sequence continues at coordinate 4,226 of PWTP01000006.1, read as the reverse complement.
GGCGCTCATCCGGAGCGGTCTTTAGCTAGTGAGGTAAATATGGATATCAGTCAACTGGAAACCAAAACCAGGGAAGAACTTCTCGAGATTGCCAAAGAGGCCGGACTTGAGAGTTACAGCAGCCTTCAAAAACAGGAAATCGTGATGCAGCTCCTAAAAGCCAGTGCCGAGCAGCAAGGCAACCTTTTCTGCAGTGGCATTCTTGATATTATGTCTGACGGCTACGGGTTTTTAAGGCAGCAAAGCCTCTTGCCCAGCAATTCAGATATATATGTGTCACAATCCCAGATCCGCCGGTTTGGCCTTCGCACCGGAGATATGGTTATCGGGCAGGGCAGGCCGGCCAAAGCAGGTGAGAAATATTTTAGCCTGTTAAGAGTTGAAGCTATTAACGGTATTGATCCCGAAATGGCTAGAAGCAGGCCATATTTTGGCACTCTTACTCCTACCTACCCGGATGAGCTGATTGACCTCGAAACCACCACGGCCAACTTATCAACCCGGCTCATCAATCTTATTGCCCCTATAGGCCGTGGCCAGCGGGGCCTTATAGTTTCTCCACCTAAAGCCGGTAAAACCATGCTTCTAAAAGCTATTGCCAATGCTGTTACCACCAATTATAGCGATATATATCTGATCGTTTGTCTCATTGGCGAAAGACCCGAAGAAGTCACCGACATGAGGCGGTCTGTAAAGGGTGAGGTTATCAGCGCTACTTTTGATGAGGCAGTGGAAAACCAAACCAGGGTATCTGAACTGGCACTTGAAAGAGCTAAGAGGCTGGTGGAAAGCGGCAAAGATGTGTTCATATTGCTCGATGGCATTACCCGCCTTGCCCGGGCTTATAACCTGGCTATGCCTTCAAGCGGCCGCACTTTATCCGGCGGTCTTGACCCGGCGGCTCTTCATCCTGCCAAACGCTTCTTTGGAGCTGCACGCAACATGGACGAGGGAGGCAGCCTGACCATTATTGCTACCTGCCTGGTAGACACCGGTTCACGCATGGATGATTTGATTTATGAAGAGTTCAAAGGTACCGGGAATATGGAACTGCACCTCGACCGAAAGTTGGCTGAACGCCATACCTTCCCGGCTATTGATATTCTGCGCAGTGGTACCAGGCGTGACGATCTACTGCTAAAAGATGCTTCACAAAAGCAAGTACGGCTGCTTAGACGCATGATATCGATGATGGCATCTGATTCCGTTAACTCAACAGAAACCACTGAGCGTATTCTGGAACGAATGGCACGTTCTAAAAATAATGCTGAATTTCTCGCCAAGCTTGGAAAAGATTCGGCTTAACCATTAATAATCGGCAGAATTTGCCTGCATTGAGAAATAGCCACGGTTTCTGTTATACTCTAAACGCTTGCCCCCATCGTCTAGAGGACTAGGACAGCGGCCTTTCAAGCCGTCAACAGGGATTCGAATTCCCTTGGGGGCATTTTTCTGTTTATGCGTTTTTTAAAACAGCCCGCCGGCAAAACAAAGGCCTATATATGGTGCCTGTTTGCATATATCCTTGCACTGGGAACGGCTGTATTTACCGGTTTTTTATTTCAACAACACCACCCCATTATAATTGCTTTTACCGGCTGCATCGCTGCCACAATAGTTATCTATATTTTTGGCCGGGTATTCAATAATTCCAGCTTTTTCGACCCCTATTGGAGCGTAGCACCGGTAATGATAGCCCTTTACTGGATTATTAGTTCTACCGCAAATGATGTCAATTTAATTCGGCTGGTAACCGTTTTTGTGCTGGTATTAATTTGGGGCACACGATTAACTTGCAATTGGGCTACCTTATGGCAGGGATTGGGGCATGAAGATTGGCGTTATACCAACCTCCGGAACAAAACCGGGAAGTGGTATTGGTTGGTAGATCTCGCCGGGATAGAATTTATGCCTATGCTGGTGGTTTTTCTGGGGTGCTTAACTCTTTACCCGGTAATAGCATTAGGAAATAATCCAATCGGTTTACTGGATATTATTGCCCTGGTGGCAACTTCTGCTGCTATCTTGATTGAATCTGTCGCTGACGGACAATTAAGAAGCTTTATGCACAAAAGAGCTCCCGGGGAAATAATGAACCAGGGGCTCTGGGCGTATTCCAGGCACCCCAACTATTTTGGTGAAATCCTGTTTTGGTGGGGTTTGTGGATTTTTGCCTTGAGTTCTACTCCCGGATATTGGTGGACAATAATCGGGCCACTGTCGGTAACACTACTATTTGTTTCCATCAGTATACCTTTAATTGAAAGGCGTCATATAGAAAAAAGACCGGGATATATCGAGCATCAAGAAAAAGTCTCGGCCCTTATTCCCTGGTTTCGCAGAAGTTAAGTATCTACAACTGCAGTTAATCAGATATTTTTATGGCTTCTTTGAGCCGGCGCCGCCGGTGAACCAGAAACACTATTCCAGCTATAATTATTACCAGCAGCAACCAAAGCCATGCTACCAGCGGAAAAGCCCAAACCTGATTGATGCGCCCGGCTGTATTTTCATAATAAGCCGGCACCTGCGGCAAACCACCTTTGCCAGCTGGCTGAGATGCGGCATAAGTTACTACCGTTTCCCATACTTTGAGTTCTCTGCCATCATCATGGCGCACGATTAACTCAGAATGCCTGTCCACCGGTACCGGCTCACCAGAGGCATTTTTGGGTACTACCTCCAGCTGAGGAAGCATATCTCCCACCATGGGAAGATACGATAAAATATAAGTATCGGCAACCAGGTGATAGAGGGTGTCATCCCCGGCTTCAACCGGCATATAACCATCACCGTTGGCGGGTTGAATCCCGTCTCCCGTGTAGAAATCGGCCTGGACAACCGACCGGGTTGTAGGAACAGGTAAATCCAGAAAAGGCACGGTTAGAAGCACAGCATTAGTCGGGTTGTAACTGTAACTTAAACCTGAAAACTGGAGAAAATAGGTGTCGCCCATGAGTTCCTGCAGTAATACCGCGATCTCCAGCAACCTCCGGACTTCTTCACCGGTCAGGTATACAGATACAATGGGGTATCCGGCATAACCATCCTCTCCATACCCCAGGCCTATGGTCTCAACCACCTCATAAAATGATATCTGGCCTTTTGAGTAATCCATGCTTCCCGGATTTATGCTTTGCCTGATGTTGCCATTAGCCTGAACTGCTACATCTACCCTGGTTCCGGTGACTTCCTGAGTTACCAGCCGCATGGCATCGGTAATAAAATTGGCTACAGCGGTTTCAGCAAGGGGAGGATGATTATCTAATGTAAAATCTGAAACAGCCACAACCTGCATCACATCAGTAAAAATACCCCCGGTGAGTTCACTGATATGCTGATTTAATAAAAGAGTATAGTTTTCTACCAGGCTGTTTATTTCTGAATGAAGAGGAAAGCTGCCATCAATACTGATTAAAGCCGGTTGGCCGGTTTCGTTGTTACGAACTCGTATGGCCTGGTTACTGGTATTGTAAGCCAGTTCCAGTTGTCCGAGATATTTCCCCAGAGAACCGGCCTGAGCGATAACGGTGCCTGCTTCAATAACCGGTTCATGCAGTGCAGTGTGGCTATGACCACGTATGATAATGTCGATACCCGGAACATCACGTGCTAATTCCTGGTCCTCATCAATACCGGCATGAGTAATAGCAATTATTATGTCAACACCCTGGTCATCCAGCCTGTTAACATATTCTGAAGCAACCTCATGCTGATCAAGAAACTCAATATCACCGGTATCGGCAGTTACTGATATGGCATCTTTGCCGATCAGGCTAAATGTGCCAACCCTTAGGCCATTATCTAACTCAAAAATTCCAGTATCCCGGAAAAGCTGCTGCCCAGCCAACAGGTGCCCTGGTGGAACTTTAGTATTAGAAGCCAGCACCAGCGTGCGAGAGTGAGCTTCGGGGTAGCCGGCCGCAATCAGGTAACCGGCCAAAACATCCGGCCCGTAATCATACTCATGGTTGCCAATAATTACCGCATCGTAACCTATTTCTTGCATTAATCTCAGTTCCGGGGCATATCCCAAAGTCGACAACCAGGCGAAAGCCGCACCTCCCAGAAAATCACCGGCATCAAACAGCAAAACCGGTTCGCCTTGTGCAGTTTTCTCCTGGCGAATCCCTTCTATAGCAGTTGCCAGGCGGGCAAATCCACCGATAGCCGGGTTTTTGAACTCGGGGTGGTAATCTATAGCCGGTGAATGAGGTATAAGGGCA
>PWTP01000091.1 GCA_003563865.1 Dehalococcoidia bacterium | reverse complement strand
TGCTACTCATGCCATTAACCTGGTGCTCAAAGGCCTGTTAAAACCCGGTGACCATGTAGTAACCAGCTCCATAGAACATAATGCGGTAATGCGGCCGCTACGTCAACTTGAAAAGCAAGGAGTGCAACTAAGCATTGCTCAATGCGCCCCCGATAGCAGCCTTGATGTTGATCGACTTGCAAAAGAAGTGACGCCTAAAACAAAGCTTATTGTTCTTATTCATGCCAGCAATGTAACAGGAGCTATTTTACCTGTTGCTAAAACAGCTGAGATAGCCCATGCCGCCGGATGTTTACTATTGGTTGATTCTGCTCAAGCCTCAGGTGCCATACCGGTAAATGTAGATGCTATGGGTATCGATTTTATGACTTTTACCGGACACAAAGAACTGCTGGGACCACCCGGAATCGGTGGGCTGGTTATCGGTAAGAGTGTTGATACTTCACTTATTGAACCACTGATATGCGGTGGCACCGGGAGTCGTTCTAACTCAGAAGAGCAACCTTTTGACCTACCTGACATGTTCGAAAGCGGCACACCTAACCTGCCCGGCATTGCCGGCCTGGGCGCTGGCATAAAATGGATAAAAACCCGGGGTGTTAACGAGATCAGGGGACATACAAAAATGCTGACCCGGATGTTGATTGATGAGCTGTCTGCCATTGAGCAGGTTCAAATACACGGAACTCTCAACCCGGAAAGTTCACTGGGTATTGTATCTATAACCGTCCGGGGTAAATATGTTTCTGAAATAGGAATGAGGCTGGACGATGAATTTGGTATAATGACCCGAATCGGTCTTCACTGCGCACCGGCCGCTCACCGTACCATAGGAACGCTGCCTGAAGGCACAATAAGGCTCGCACCCGGCATTTTTTCTACTGTAGAAGATATTAAAAATACGGTGACTGCAATCAGGACAATAGTAAAATCATGACACAATACGGCGTAATTCTATTTCATACCACATCTTCGGTTATGCGGGCAGAAAAACTGCTGGCGGGTAAAGAATATGCTGTTAAACTCATCCCTACTCCCAGGCAGTTTTCCAGTGATTGCGGAATCGCTTTGAGGTTTGAATGGGCTTGCTGCCGGCAAATCAGGTCACTGCTAAGCGAGTCCGGGCTCGAGTTTGATGCAATTCACCCTCTTGAAGATGATTGAATTACACATAATTACATTGACAACAAATTTCCGTACTGTATTTTATGTTGCAATTTGGCCATAACCATTCACCTACCAGGCAAAACTTGTTTTCTTAAACATGCTGCCGCTCCCTGCTATTGGTATTTCTGGCTTTCGAATCGTTGGTCAATTTTAACTCGTTGTGTTATATTTTTATTCATGTCAGAAAGCTTTAAACAAATTCAAAATGGTACCATCACTTCAGCAAAAGGGTTTGAAGCCGGTGCAGTTTATGCCGGTATTAATAAACACTCCCTTTTCAAGCTTGATGTCGCCCTTTTACATTCAGAAACTGCCTGTAATACAGCCGCCGTGTTTACCACTAACAAAGTTAAAGCTGCCCCGGTTCGCCTTTGCCAGAAAATGCTGCCATCGAACAAAATCCGTGCTTTGATGGTTAACAGTGGCATTGCCAATGCCTGCACCGGCAGAGAAGGCTTGCAAGATGCCCAGACAATAACGGAGATGGTTGCTGACAAGCTTAATCTGCATCCGGAAAACGTTTTAAATATGAGCACCTGGGTTATAGGCCGGCGGTTGCCTTTGAATCTGATCAAAAGTTATCTGCCCCAAATCAAACTGTCTAAAGATGGCGGGCATGATTTTGCCCGCGCCATTATGACCACCGATACCTGTCTAAAAGAAACAGCCATTAGAGTTGAGGGTAAATCAGGCTCATACACCATCGGTGGTGTAGCCAAAGGCGCCGGTATGATAGCTCCAAACATGGCCACTACCCTGTGCTTTATAACTACTGATGCTGCTATTGACGCAGAAACATTAAAGATATGCCTGAAAAAAGCAGCTGATCTTTCGTTTAATATGATAAGTGTTGATGGCGATACCAGCACAAATGACACCCTGCTGATAATGTCTAACGGCCGGGCAGGCAATCCTCCAATTAAAAAAGGTTCGAGCAAATTGCAGGCTTTTCAACGTTACTTGAATGAAGTTTGCATTTATCTTGCTAAATGTGTTGCCAAAGATGGTGAAGGCGCCACCAAATTAATCACTGTTAAGGTAACCGGAGCGGCTAGCATTAAAGAAGCCAGGCTGGCAGCTAAAACCATTGCGAGCTCCAATCTGGTAAAAACTGCCGTACACGGTGCTGACCCGAACTGGGGACGGATCATCTCAGCCGCCGGGAGAAGCGGAGCCGCCTTTGACGAAACGATTGCAGGATTAAAAATCGGATCGGTCGAATTGTGGCGCCAGGGAATGCTTGTTGATTTTGATCTGGAACAAATAAGGCATGAATTGACGGCAGCAGAGGTCACAATAGAACTGAACCTGAACATTGGTATTGCCACCGCTGTTGCCTGGGGTTGTGACATGTCAGAAGAATATGTAACCATTAACAGTGAGTACACTACCTAGAGGTAACCGTAAGTGGATAAAATTATAGATAAAGCAATTGTAGTTAAACTCGGGGGTTCTATTTATGGCACCCGCGATTCGGTAATTACCGACATAGTCGATTTACAGCAGCGTTCACAACCGGTAATAATCATTCACGGGGGAGCCAGCCTGGTTACCCAATGGCTAAAACGCCAGAATCACATCTCTTCTTTCTTCGAAGGTGAACGCATAACTGATGAAGCTTCGCTTGAAATGGTCACAGCTGTCCTGGCCGGACTGGTTAACAAAGAAATTGTGGCCACTATTACCGGAGCCGGCGGCAAAGCAATCGGCATCAGTGGTGTAGATGGAGCTTTAATTCAGGGCAAAATCAAGGAACGCTCCCATGGGTATATCGGAGTGCCGGTAAAAGTAAATCCTGAACCAATTCAAGCCATTTTATCCGGTGGTTTTATACCGGTTATATCCCCGATTAGCCTGCATGCGGTTGAAAGGCTCGAAAACGAACGTGCACTGCTCAACATAAATGGCGACACCGTGGCTGGAGCCATTGCCCGTGCATTAAAGGTTAAGCGGCTGGTTTTCTTAACTGATGTAGCAGGAATACGCGATAATAGCGGTACTTTTTTGCGTCAGGCTTCTGTCTCCCAAGCCCGAATGTTGCTCGAAAGCGGCATCGCCCATGGTGGCATGATACCCAAGATAAAAGCCTGCCTTGATGCAACTGCCAACCACGTAACTGCCTGTTCAATTATAAATGGCAGCACCGAGCATTGCCTGCTCAACGAAATTGCAACCGGCAGTACCGGCACTACCATTCTACCGGATAAAGAGGTTAAACAATTATGAATAAGTGGATTGAAATGGAAAACAAGTACTACATGCCTACCTTCAGGCGTTTTCCGGTAACACTCACCCGCGGTAAAGGCAACACCGTCTGGGATGATACAGGCAAAGAATATCTGGATTTTGTTTCCGGATGGGCAGTAAATTCGCTGGGTCATTGCCATCCGTCGGTGGTAAATGCAATCAATAAGCAGGTTAACACACTTATTCATGTATCCAACAGTTTTTTCACTATACCACAGCTGGAACTGGCGGAGCTGCTGGTTAATAACAGCTGCCTGGACAAGGTCTTCTGTTGCAACAGCGGCACTGAAGCTACCGAAGGGGCAGTTAAACTAGCCCGCCGTTATGGCCATAAACATTTAAACGGTGCTTATGAAGTTATTACTACTACCGGCTCTTTTCACGGGCGTACTCTGGCCATGGTTTCAGCCAGTGGGCAGATTAAACACCAGGAGCCATATACTCCACTGCCATCAGGCTTTCAAAATGTTGAGTTTAACAACCTGGAGGCAATAAAAATAGCCACCTCTGATAAAACCTGTGCAGTAATGCTTGAACCAGTTCAAGGTGAAGGCGGTGTAAATGTTGCCAGCCGTGATTATCTGCATGGGGTAAGCACATGGTGTAAACAGAACAGCATCCTTTTAATATTGGATGAAATACAAACAGGAATAGGTCGTACCGGTAAACTATTTGCTTATGAACACTATAACATAGAGCCGGATATTATTACCCTGGCAAAAGGTATGGGCAGTGGAGTTCCGGTGGGTGCAATCCTTGCTAAAGAGCATGCTTCAGTATTTGCTTCCGGAGAGCATGGTTCTACCTTCGGGGGCAATCCTTTAGCCTGTGCAGCAGCTCATGCGGTTGTTTCATACATACTTGAAAACAATTTATGCCGGCATGCAGCTTCAATGGGAGCCTTGCTTACAGACGGTTTAGCAGAGCTTAAGAAACAGTTCTCTGTTATCTCAAGCTCAAGGGGTCTGGGTTTGCTCCAGGCGGTTGAGTTTGAAAAAGATATTGCCGATGAAATAGTTTTAAACTGCCTGAAAAATGGTCTCCTTATTAATCGGCTGAAACCGAACGCATTGCGCTTTATGCCTTCTCTGATAATTACACCGGCCGAAATATCGAGAGCCCTTGAGATTGTCAAGCGAGCAATTAAGGAATTATAAGTGCAATCTGATATCCGCCGGTTCAATATATTTGCTTGTCTGATCTTATTGTTGAGCCTGGTTTTCGTATTCCTGAAATCAAATCCGGTTGAACCATTCCGCCTGTATTTTCAAGGAGAAAAAAACGGATACGTAACTGCCGAAAGCTTTAATTCGGTGCCCGGAGAAATCGTTTCATATGCTATAAAACAGGCAGAGTCGCTGTACGGCTCTAACCAGCAAGCAGTTGAAAACCT
>PWTP01000084.1 GCA_003563865.1 Dehalococcoidia bacterium | reverse complement strand
GGTTGCAGGTGAAAGCGTAACCAGTTTATCTTTAGGGTGGTTGGGGTTAATCAGTATTGTCATATTCGCTGTCTACCTTGCCGGAATTCGACAAATGTTTGTGTATAACAAAAAACACCCGGAAGCCGATAAGGAAGAATTCCTGTTGTATTCCGATATAACCAACCGCAGGGTAATAATTGGTTTTGGTCTGGCAGCACTGGCAATTATAGGTAGCGGCATCTGGCTCTCATACATCGGAGATGAGATTGTCACCACTTATAATTTGAGTGCGAGTTTTGTAGGCAGTTTGTTCTTGGCTATAGGCACCTCACTGCCGGAGATTGTGGTTGCTGTTACTGCTGTTCGTATCGGTGCTATTGACCTGGCTGTCGGTGATATTTTAGGTGCCAATATGTTAAACACTGCCAACATATTTATAACTGACATATTTTATACGCAAGGCTCTTTGTTAAACGCTGTTTCGTTAGACAACGTGTTTATAGCTGCAGCGGTTATACTGATGACTCTGGCAGTAATAATAGGCTTGAAATTCAGGCCAAAGCGTAAAACTTTGGGTTTCATTTCCTTAAACACAGCTTTCGTTCTGCTTGTATACTTGTCAACTTCTATCGTTTTGTTTTATTATTAGCAACCCCTTTTTAATAGTAGTATTTCTTTCAGCAAAAATTTTCATTTATTATTGATAACCTCGCTGAGGTATTAACAGAATTCTATAGCAGCTATGTTTTGATATATTTATAAGCTATGGGGTAAAATTAGCAGACTAGCCCCTGTAGCTCAGAGGATAGAGCACCGGCCTCCGGAGCCGGGTGCGAGAGTTCGAGTCTCTCCGGGGGCGTATCAATATCGGGGGTGAAATTATAGATTATTCAAAAATTACAGAAATTAGATGGCATGGCCGGGGTGGACAGGGATCTGTTACCTCCGCTGAATTGGTTGCTCAAGCAGCAATAGCCGAGGGAAAGTATGCTCAAGGTTTTCCTAATTTTGGCCCTGAACGACGAGGGGCTCCAGTGCTTGCATTCAACCGTGTTAGTGCCGGTTCACCCATCAGGACAAGAGCTGGAATCGAAAATCCAGATATTGTAGTAGTGCTTGATTCTAGCCTGCTGAGTATTGGTAATATCGTTTCTACCCTGAAAACGGGTGGTATTATTGTTATAAATAGCAATCGCCCCTTAGATGAATTGGCATCTAAATTTTCCGGGTACTCCAAATTAGCAGTCATTGACGCAAGTAAAATAGCGCTAGAAGTATTGGGTGTACCAATTGTCAATACCACCATGATAGGAGCTCTCATTAAAGCCAGTGGCCTGGTAAAAGTGGAATCAATGACTCAACCGCTTGAAAAAAGGTTTGGTCGTTTGGCAGAGAAGAATATAAACGCAATGAAAAAGGCTTATGAGGAAACCGAGATAAAGGAGTGTTTGTAAGTGACAAAAGCTGAAAATGAAATAACCTGGAAGGAAATCAATATTGGCGCAACTGTTCACGAGCCTGGCAATGCTTCTCAATATAAAACTGGTGATTGGCGATCAAATGTGCCGGTAGTTGATTTTTCAAAATGTATCAAGTGTGCTCTTTGTTACATTTTTTGCCCCGAGGGATGTATAACCAAGAACGATGATGGATTCTTTGAGATTGATATGTACTACTGTAAGGGCTGTGGAATTTGTGCCGAAGAATGTCCAACAGATTCTATTATTATGAAAGAAGAAAAGGAGTAATTCGCACAATGAAACAGTATGTGGGTATGGAAGTATCGGTAGCACTGGCTGAAGCTGTAAAACTTGCGAATGCTGATGTTATTGCGGCTTATCCTATTACTCCTCAGACACACATAATTGAACACCTTGCAGAACTCGTTGCAAGCGGGGAACTGGATGCTGAGTACATACCAATTGAGTCTGAGCATTCAGCCATGAGTGCCTGTTTAGGCTCTTCAGCAGTAGGTGCAAGAACATTTACAGCCACAGCCGGGCAGGGGCTTGAACTCATGCATGAGGTCTTATTTGTGGCATCTGCCATGCGTTTACCGATAGTAATGGCTGTCGCTAATCGTGCGGTTTCATCACCGCTGAGTGTTTGGGGCGATCATTCAGATGTTATGGCTTGCCGGGATGTGGGCTGGATTCAGATATTTGCCGAAAATGGCCAGGAAGTGGTTGACAACGCTATTTGTGCTTTTAAAATGGCAGAGGACAATAGAGTTCTTTTACCAGTAATGCTTAACCTGGATGGTTTTCATCTTTCTCACATGGTAGAACCCGTTCTAATGCCCGAACAAAAAGCAGTCTCGGATTTTCTCCCACTAAATAATTACCCTCAACCACTAAACCCTGATAAGCCAGTAGCCATGGGGGATTTTGCTCCTCCGGTTATATTCACTGAAGCAAAATGGGCTCAAGAGATGAGCCTTAGAAATTCTTATAGTACTATCCTTGAAGTATGGGATCAGTTTGGCAAGCAGTTTGGGCGTCATTATAGGCCTGTAGAGCATTATCGCACTGAAGGCGCCTCTACTCTGCTTTTAACCATGGGAAGCTTTAGTGAGACTGCCATGACTGCTATAGACAGCCTTCGTGATGAGGGGTGTAAAGTTGGCTTGATTCGGTTGAGGCTTTGGAGGCCCTTCCCTTTCAGCGACATCAGAGAAGCTGTTAAAGGAATCAGTAATCTGATAGTGCTCGACAGAGCCATTTCTCTTGGAGGCCCGGGAGGCCCGGCTGCCAGTGAAATTAAAGCCGCGTTCTATGGCGAAGAAAATAAGCCGAAAATTGTAAGTTTTGTTGCAGGATTGGGTGGACGCGACGTGACGCCGAAAGGTTTTGAAGAAATTATAACCCGGGGTATTGAAATTGCTGAAAAAGGCAGCTCTAATGAATATGAGATTTATGGGGTGAGAGAGTAGATGTCTAGTGTAAAAAAACTGGCCTCAAAAATGCTTGAAGAAAAAGAATTCTTTGCACCGGGTCACAGGGCCTGTGGCGGATGCGGAGAAGTTATTGGTTTAAGGTTGGCCTTCAAAGAAATTGGGGGGAATGCTATCGTGGTTAATGCCACAGGGTGCTCAGAAATTATTGCCTCTCAATACCCATATACGTCGTGGAACATACCCTGGATTCATGCTCTTTTTGAGAACACAGCCGCTGTTGCTTCTGGAATTGAGGCAGGCCTTAAGATAATGGAAAAAAAGGGTATCAGTCATTCAAAAGGAGCCAAAGTTGTTGCCGTAGCTGGAGATGGGGCAACCTCAGATATTGGCCTCCAGGCTCTATCAGGTGCTTTAGAGAGAGGGCATGATTTTGTGTACATCTGCCTGGATAACGAAGCATACATGAATACCGGTATACAGAGATCATCAGCAACGCCTTATGGCGCAACAACAACTACATCTCCGGTGGGCGGAAAGCAAAAAATAGGGCAAGTGACCTGGAAGAAAGATATGCCGTCTATAGCAGTTGCTCATAACATACCTTATGTTGCTACCGCCTGTCCCAGTTATCCCGTTGACCTGGTGGCAAAAATTAAAAAGGCTATAGAGGTAAAAGGCCCCGCTTATATACACATGTTTACGGCTTGTCCTACCGGTTGGGGGTGCCCATCCAACATGGCAGTGAAACTTGGTCGACTGGCTGTACAAACAGGGGTTTTTCCGTTGTATGAAGTAGAAAATGGTGCCTACACAGTAAATGTGAAGCCTGCCAAGCTAAAACCGGTGGCCGAATATCTAAAAATACAGAAACGTTTTCGTCATCTTGGTGATGAAGAAATTAAATATATTGAACAACGTTTGGCTGAGGAGTATCAGAAACTTCTTGAAAAGTCCGAAGCTTCGGCCTCGTAAAATATGCCTGATCTCGCCCGGGGCACTCTAAGGGTTTACGATATTTTTGGATATTTATACAAGCTAATGTTATACTCGGGTTGAACGGGGTGTAGCGCAGTCGGCTAGCGCGCAGCGTTTGGGACGCTGAGGCCGGAGGTTCGAGTCCTCTCACCCCGATTTTTAAATCTTAACCAGCCAGGGTGCAAATAATGGATCTCAAGAAATACGAGTCAAAAAGAGATTTTACACAAACATCTGAGCCATCCGGTACCCGCGGCAAGAAACACGAAAGTCAATCACGTTTTGTTGTTCAGAAGCATGATGCCAGTCATTTGCATTACGATTTCAGGCTAGAAATAGACGGAGTGTTAAGGAGTTGGGCCGTGCCTAAAGGGATTCCGCTAGAGCCTGGAGTAAAGCGCCTGGCTGTAAAAACAGAAGACCACCCTTCAGATTACATAAACTTTGAAGGCACCATACCCGAGGGGCATTATGGAGCAGGTACGGTTGAAATTTGGGATTCCGGCACTTTTAAACTAATCGATTACAATATGAAGAAACTTGAGTTTTATCTCAACGGCAGGAAGCTTTCCGGCATTTATATACTCATTAACACCGGTGACAATAACTGGTTGATATTTAAAAAATGACTAAAATCTCAAACCCACCATGGATTTCTGCCAAAAAGAACACACTTTACATAAAGCTATAAGCTTCAGGTAATCAATCAGTACTATTCGCCAGTTTTGTGGTTTCTGGTATACCCAATCAAAAAGCATTTTGTAGTAAGCTTACCTTATCCGAAATAAGTATCATATTCTTGACACTTACGCGTGCCTAAAGGTAATATTAGTTCAATTTATCAAACCAAATACTGTATCAATCATCAACCTTGTGCAGGTGTAGCATTTTCAGCATTTTGCCCTTGTGTGCCAATTCATGAGAAAACAGTTTACTTTTGAGGTCAATCAAATGCCAACCGAAAATAAAAGAGAAAATGG
>PWTP01000013.1 GCA_003563865.1 Dehalococcoidia bacterium | reverse complement strand
CAGTAATCGATATGATTGCCCGTTCAGGGAGAACCGGTGACATTGGAGATGGTAAAATATTCGTTCTTTCTGTTGAAGAAGCTGTCAGAATTCGCACCGGGGAGATCGGCGAAAATACTATATAATATAAAAAAGGGTAGTTTAAAAATTTAAAGGAGAGATTGATGGCTAATAGCGAAAAAAGTAAAGAATATGTACAAAAAATGGTTAAAGAACATGATGTTAAGTTTATCCGTTTATGGTTTACCGACGTACTAGGAATGCTGAAGGGTTTTGCTATCACGTCCGGTGAACTGGAAACAGCTCTTAACGAAGGGATGGGCTTTGACGGCTCTTCGATACAGGGTTTTGCCCGGATTGATGAGAGTGACATGATTGCTATGCCCGATCCTGATACGTTCAGGCTGTTACCCTGGCGCCCGCATCAGGAACATGCGGTTGCCCGCATGTTTTGTGATGTTATCAAACCCAATGGTGAACCTTTTGCCGGTGATCCACGTTTTGTGCTCAAACGGGTATTAAAAAAGGCTGCCGATTTGGGTTACACTTTTTATGTTGGCCCTGAGCTCGAGTACTTTTATTTTAAAGACAGCAAAGGAACCGAGGTACTGGATGCCGGTGGATATTTTGATATGATCCCACTGGATATGGCTACTGATTTACGCAGAGAAACAGTGCTTGCCCTTGAGAAGATGGGGATTGATGTTGAATATTCACATCATGAAGTTGCTCCCAGCCAGCATGAAATTGATATACGATATACTGATGCTTTGACTATGGCAGATAATGTAATGACTTATCGCCTGGTAGTCAAACAGGTTGCCTTGAACGGGGGTGTTTATGCAACTTTTATGCCCAAGCCATTGTTCGGTGAAAATGGCAACGGCATGCATGTCCACCAGTCACTGTTCAAAGGAGAGAGAAATGCTTTCTTTGATAAAAACAACCAGTACAATCTTTCTGAAACAGCAAAACACTATATAGCTGGACTTCTGAAACATGCTCCTGAGTTTACTTCAATAACTAATCAATGGGTTAACTCATACAAACGAATGGTGCCCGGTTATGAGGCTCCAGTATATCTGTCATGGGCAAGATGCAACCGATCAGATATGATTCGCGTGCCGGAATATAAGCCAGGCAGAGAAAAGGCAACTCGTGTGGAACTGCGCAGTCCTGACCCGGCCTGCAATCCATATTTTGCGTTTGCGGTAATGTTGGCAGCCGGCCTTCAAGGAATTGAAAAGAAATACGAGTTGCCTGCACCGGTAGAAGAAAATGTTTTCGAGATGTGTGATTCCGAAAAGAAAGAGAGAGGGATAGACACACTTCCATCCAGTTTAAATGAAGCAATTAAGTTGACACAAAACAGCCAACTGGTTAAAGATCCCCTTGGAGAGCATGCATTCAATGCTTTCATAGAGAATAAGAGGCTTGAGTGGGATAGATATCGTATTCAAATTACTGAATATGAACTTAAACGGTATCTTCCAATTTTGTAAATACTGCTTACAAAATTTAATAAATCGTCCACAGTGATGGTATTATATAGCCAACATGCAAACAATAAGATTAGGAATGGCTCAGATAAACTCTACTGTGGGCGATTTTGCCGGAAACCAGCAAATAATCATCCGGCAAATTAATAAAGCCAAAGAGGCCGGTTGCGACATAGTAGTTTTCCCTGAACTTTGTATAACTGGATATCCCCCCGAAGACTTGCTCTTCAAATCACAATTTATTAGGGAAAACAAAATGTCGCTCAAAGCTATTATACCGGCTACCTCTGGTATTACTGCCATTATAGGTTTTGTGGATGGAGAAGGCAGCTCTCTGTTTAACAGCGCAGCCGTAATTGCCAACCAAAGCATCGTTACAATCTACCACAAAATTATCCTTCCTAATTATGGAGTTTTTGACGAACAGCGCTATTTTAAACCCGGAAACGATTGCAGCATAGTAAATATTTCAGGGGTTGGTACAGGTATTAATATATGTGAAGACATTTGGTTTCAAGACGGACCGGCGGTTATTCAATCTTCCAACGGAGCTGCTCTAATAATTAATATCAGTTCCTCTCCTTTTCATTCGGGAAAATTGCAAGAGCGAGAAATAATGCTGGCAAAAAGAGCACAAGATCTGCAGGTAATAGTAGCTTATGTTAATCAAGTTGGAGGGCAGGACGAACTGGTATTTGATGGCGGATCAGTTGTTATCGGCATTGATGGCTGTCCGATTGCCAGAGCACCGCAATTTGAAGAAGGGTTATTCATGGTAGATATTAATATGGCGACGGTAATTGAAGCCAGAAGAGAGTACTTTAAACAAAAGCAACTACCGACAGACCTTAATACTTACGGCTGGCAAAGCAATAAGTATACAGTGATTGAATCACCTCAAAAGTTTAAAAAGACAACTATACCATTGCCTATAGCCCAACCTCTTAAACCACTGGCTGAGATTTATCAGGCTCTGGTTTTGGGTACCAGGGATTACGTAAATAAGAATTGTTTTAAGCATGCTGTCATTGGTATCTCCGGTGGAATAGATTCCAGTCTGGTGGCAGCAATCGCTGTGGATGCCCTGGAGAAAGAAAATGTGACCGGAGTGGCTATGCCATCACAATATTCTTCACAGGAAAGCTTTGAAGATGCAAAACAACTGTGCGAAAATCTGGGTATCAGGCTTATAAATATACCAATAAATAGAATCTACGATGCCTACCTGGAAACCTTAAGTGATGTGTTCAAAAATATTCCACATGATAAAACTGAGGAAAATATTCAAGCACGCATACGCGGTAATATATTGATGGCACTTTCTAACAAATTTGGCTGGCTGGTGCTGACTACCGGAAACAAGAGTGAGATGGCCACCGGTTATACTACTCTATACGGCGATGTGGCCGGAGGGGTTGCCGTTATAAAAGATGTGCCTAAAACCCTGGTTTACGAAATAGGGTTATACTCGAACAGCAGATCTGAATATAAACCTATCCCTGAAACAATATTGGCTAAAGCGCCTACAGCAGAACTGAGGCACAACCAAAAGGATAGTGACAGCCTGCCTGCATATGATATTCTGGATCCTATACTCAATGCTTACGTTGAGCAAGATGAAGCCGTATCAGAAATTATCGCCAAAGGCTTTGATGAGAGTATTGTTAAGCATATGGCCCGCCTGGTAGATACAAGTGAGTATAAACGCCGTCAGGCCCCTCCAGGGATAAAAATTACTTCTCGCGCTTTTGGCCGGGACCGGCGTTTGCCGATTACCAACCGTTTTCGAGGTGTGTAATATTCACGTAATTATAAGCAGGGAAAATCCGAAAAAATGAAAATCGGTGTTCTGTCCCTCCAGGGAACCTTTATTGAGCACATTAACTCAGTCAATAAATTAGGAATTGAGGCGGTTGAAATACGTCTTCCTGAACAATTATCGAATATTAACGGTATCATCATCCCCGGGGGAGAAAGCACCACTATTACCTATTTGATGCATTATTACGGGTTGGTTCATCCGTTAAAAATACTCGCAAAACAGGGCATTCCTTTTTTAGGTACATGTGCCGGCATGATATGCATGGCTTGCAATAATCATATTTCAGCAGCATTTGAGCCACTTAACATAATGGATATTAAGATAATGCGTAACGCCTTTGGGCGCCAAAGATCGAGCTTTGAAGAACCACTTGAAATACCCGCACTTGGCGATCAACCGTTTCCGGGGTTATTTATTCGAGGGCCCAGAATCGTAAATGCTGGAAAAAGGGTGAAAATACTGGCATGCTTAAATGGTAATATGCCGGTAGCTGTCAGGCAAGGTAATCTGATTGCCACTGCCTTTCACCCTGAACTTGTAAAAGACCTTCGACTTCACGAGTATTATTTGGAGATATGCCTCCTTAAACAATCAACAACCAAAACCCATAAGCAGCTAACTTAGGTCGAAAAAATGGATATAACATTTACTCCTGTTTAACTGATGGATATCTTTTTATAAACCATAACCAGAAATTTTATATACAAACCTGATTTCAAAAACTGATTTGCATTCCTGCCGATAAGGAAGAGTGGGCTTTTCCGAGTTTTTCAGATAATACACCAGAGGCTTTATTGCCTGTGCAATGGCCGGCATAAATCTTGCCAACGTCCATTTCAAACAACGTTCTGGCGGTTTTTAAAATATGTTCATCAGTGCTATTGTGAAGGTGCAAACCTCCAATAACTGCCCTTATTCTATTTGCTCCGGTCAAAGCTATAGCCCTGTTCAAGGTGTTGATTATTCCCCGGTGCGCACAGCCGGTGATAACTATTAATCCAGATACGGTATTAACTATTAACGCAAGATCGTCTAGAATTTTATCAGGTACAAATTGACTGCCTATTTTCTCATACAAACACGTGTCAGGCTCTTCAAAATCATTTATTAATGGTATTTCACCTGTTGTTAGAATAGTCTCAGTAATCCAGCTGGGTGTTGTGGCAGCTTCAATTAAGCCTCCAGCCTCTTCGATTTCAACCATCGAAAAAGGCATTCCAATAGATTTTTTCGACCCATCTGCTTGACAGCAATTGTATTTACAATTAAATGCAGATGGATGGCATATTATGGTGGTTTGCCCGATTTCGCCCAATATCGATAATAGGCCACCGGTATGGTCGCAGTGGCCATGGCTTAATACAATTTCACTTATTCCAGTTAGCTCTTTCCCAAAAATCCGGATGTTATGAGTAACACTATTTGATGCTCCGGTATCAAAAAGAACCTTACGGCTACGGGTTTCTACTAGAATGCTTAAACCCCATTCACACAAGAATCCGGGATCTGCATAATTATCGGAAAGGATGCTTAGCTCTATGTTCATAATATTCAAAAATCATTTCGAGTAAAATTATTGGTAGTTGTTACCTAT
>PWTP01000171.1 GCA_003563865.1 Dehalococcoidia bacterium | reverse complement strand
TCAAATTTATACCCAACTCCGTGCACAGTTAGAATATGAACAGGTTTTGCAGGATCGTTTTCTATTTTTTCTCTTAGCCAGCGAACATGTACATCTACAGTACGGGTATCACCAGCGTAATCATAACCCCAAACGCGTTCTAATAAATGATCGCGACTAAACACTCGATTCGGGTTACTCATAAGAAACAATAATAAATCAAATTCTTTGGGTGACAGTTCTAGTAAAGTGCCGTTGCGAACTACCTGGTGCCGGCTGGTATCAATTTTAATATCGGATAAGTATATGGTCCTGTCCTGTGGTAATTTATCCCTTTTCTGTTTATCGTTAAAATTGCTATGTCTCCTTAAGACTGCTCTTATCCGGGCCAAAAACTCTCGCATGCTGAATGGTTTGGTTATGTAGTCGTCAGCCCCGATTTCCAGACCAAGGACTTTATCCATTTCTTCACTTCGTGCAGTGAGCATGATAATGGGGGTATGGGTTTCACTTTTTAAAATACGACAAACTTCCAATCCATCAAGACCTGGAAGCATTATGTCTAATATTATTATATCAGGCCGAATGCTGCGAGCCATTTCCAATGCCATAGCTCCATCATTGGAGGTTAATACATCATAACCGTTTTTAACCAGGTTATATTTTATTACCTGGGATAAACTGGGGTCATCTTCAACGATCAGCACCTTTTCTCCTGACATTGTTTCAGTATAGAGCCAACCCAAACACTGCTGCAAGTGAATATGCATCTGGTTTGACGCATAAATTAATGAAGTGTAATACTAAGCAGGTATAAAATTGTTTTTGCTTTAAAGAGATAATCTGACATGCAATAGGCAGTTCTCCCAGATACTCGTAACGGCAGAAAAGTAACAAAAAAAAGAATACTCGGAGGATTAACATGGAAGTTACTGCCAGGATAATTTCTCAAAAAGGCTGCTGTGAAGCCGGCCACCAAGAGGGAGACGAATTCATTATCGGGCAACACACTCCAGCCGTTATGTGTGCCTGGGCTCATCACACTTTGTTTCCATTTGCCCAAACTATAGCTTTCGGTGGCTCTTTACCATGGGAAAAAGAAGCCGGGACGGCTATTGTAGCCTGCCCTGATCCGGACAACCCGGTAGTCTTTAAGCTTGAGCGTAAACAGTGAAGGCATTAATTCAAAGAGTCAGTTCAGCCAGTGTCACCGTAGATGGCAACAAGGTTGGCAGTATAGGCCACGGGCTGTGTGTTTTTTTGGGGGTTGCCGAAGGAGATACTCTGAAAGATTTAGACTACCTTGCAAATAAGCTGCTGAGCCTGCGTATTTTTGCTGATGAAACAGGTAAATTTAACCATTCTGTAACCGATATCAATGGGGAGTTACTGCTGGTAAGCCAGTTCACCCTGATCGCCGACACCCGCAAAGGGCGCCGCCCCAGTTTTGTACAAGCTGCTCCGCCTGATGAAGCAGAGAAACTATTTAATGCTTTTATTAAGAAATGCCGTCTTAGCGGGCTAAAAACAGAATGCGGTCGTTTCCAGGCTTATATGCAGGTCGAAATCAATAATGACGGCCCGGTTACAATTATGCTGGAATCGCAGGAGCAATGAAATTGAATATAATGGATGTCATAAAGGCACGAAGAAGTATACGTAAGTATCAGGAACTACCGGTTGAACGTGAAAAAATCATGGAATGTCTCGAGGCTGCCAGGCTGGCCCCCTCTGCCTGCAACGCCCAACCGTGGAAATACATAGTGGTGGATGACAAAAATCTAAAAGACCGTCTGGCAAAAGAGGCTTTCAGTGGCATTTACATAGTTAGCCGCTTTGCGGCCAAAGCACCGGTGCTTTTGGCGGTAGTTTCAGACCCCGACTGGCTACCGAAGGCCGGAGGAGCAATACGTAAAACTGATTTTCACTTGATTGACATCGGCATAAGCGGAGAACATCTGGTGTTAAAGGCTACTGAACTCGAGCTTGGTACCTGCTGGATTGGATGGTTCGACGAACCCAAAGCCAAAAGGGCACTGAAAATCGCAAGTCCCAAAAAAATCGAGGTAATGCTTGCATTGGGGTATCCAGACGAAAACTCATCTTTCAATCATCATGAACGCAAACCGTTGGAGCAGATGAGCTGCTTTAATGGCTGGGAGGATAGCTAACAAGCAAAATCAAGCTTTGCCTATCTTTTGATTCTAAGATTCTTTGAGCCATAACTTATCTCCATCGGTAACAAAGGTCACTCCTCTGTTAGTATCAGTCCGATATATCTGATGGCTTTCCAACACGACTGAAAGGCGGCTGATGGCCTCTTCATGCGGGTGTCCGTAACTATTCTCACCTACACAAATTACACCAAGGCCGGGCTTTAAGACAGCAATAAATTCTTCACTGGAAGATGTCCTTGAACCGTGGTGGCCGACCTTTAACAAGTGTACCTGTTCAAGCATCCTGCTTAAAACCAGGTCTAGCTCTCCCTGCCACATCAGGTCTCCGGTTAAGATAATACTCAAGCCACCAGCCTGGATATTCAGCACTACACTGTTATTATCCGTATCAGAATCGCTGCCCGAAATTAGATTCGATGGTGGGTTAAGTACACTTACAATCACATCTCCCATGTAAAAATACTGCCCTGCCCTGGCAATAGTAACTGGAATGCTCTTTTCTTCAATAATATCTAACCACTTGGCAAATGCTTGATTATCATAACTGCCAGCCGTATGAAGTGTTTCAGGATAAAGTACTTGCTTTACTTCATAGCGTTTAAGCACTTCAATCAATCCGTTTATATGGTCTGCATGGGCATGAGTGAGTACCACCAGATCTATAGTCCGGTCCCAAAAAGGCATTTTATCGCCCAGTTCATTCATTAATGCCTGAGGACTGGGCCCACCATCTACCAAAACCTGCTGGTTGCCCTGTGAAAATAAAATGGCATCACCTTGACCAACATCCAGAAAGTGAATTTTGAACCGTTCGTCCGTC
The DNA here is from genome assembly GCA_003563865.1 of Dehalococcoidia bacterium. Classification (GTDB taxonomy): domain Bacteria; phylum Chloroflexota; class Dehalococcoidia; order Dehalococcoidales; family CSSed11-197; genus CSSed11-197. The sequence continues at coordinate 1,964 of PWTP01000171.1, read as the reverse complement.
CGGCAACCAGCCGGATTAATGATTAACAGCAGCACCAGACAGATCAAAAATATATGCAAAAGATGCCTTTTGCTGATACTGCCGGTCTGCCAGAACCGGTTATCTCTAAGTAGTTTGGCATTAAACCAGCCTTTAATCAGCCGGCGCCTGTCAACCAGCCAGATTATTAGCAGTAGCCCCATATAATAAGCAAGTATCATATAAGATGAAAGGCTGACACCTCCAATATGTACATGTAGACCGGCCGCTAAATCGACTACGCTCAGCATATAGCTGGAAAATAGCCATCCCGCCCAGCCGATTATCCCGGCAAGCAGTGGCCAACATAAACCAGCAATTGCAATTAGCCCTCCGGAAATGATAACCGCCACCAGGCCGGGCAGGGCTATAAGAGTAACCAGTGGCCCCAGGGGTGAAAAAATGCCAAAGTAATAGACAATTAAAGGTGCCACAAACAAAGTAGCCGCCAAACTGACAGCTAAGCTGTCGGTTACTACACCGGGCAGGCGGGTTAATTTATTATTTTGTTTCAAGCTAACACAAATCAACTTTTGCCCGCAGGGACGAAATCCCGGGTAAAGAAGGATGATGCCAGTCATGGCAGCAAAACTCATCTGGAAAGAGGCCGTAAAAATAACCTTTGGGTCAATAGCGACCATTACAGCAGCCGCCAAACCTAAAGCCGGCAATGCATTCCTTTGACGCCCTGTGAGTTCCGCTAACAAAAATACACTAGCCATAATAGCCGCCCGGATCACCGGTGGGTTTGCACCTGAGATTAACGCATAGAACCAGATAACCAGCAGCGCCAACCATACGTACAAGTAATACCTTCGGCCAAATACCGCCAGGCCCATACTCAGGGCAATAGCAGCAATAATACCCAGATGAAGCCCGGAAATAGCCAGTAAATGGTAGGTGCCGGTATGGCTGAAGTTCTGTTTAACACTATCCGGAATACCATCCCTCATGCCCAGTAAGATTCCTTGAGAAAGTGAAGCTTGTGGCTCTGGCAGGGCGCGCCCCAGTGATAACGATAAATCGGCCTTAAAGGCATATAAAGCAGAAAGGATGATGTTGCCATTACCCTGGCTCATCACCTCTATGCTGGGATACACCATCACCGAATACATGTCTTGCAAAGCCAGATAATTGGCATAATCAAATTCCACTTCACCGGTTGTGTCGTTAATAAACACAGGCGGGTTATCCAGAGAGCCTGTAATTAATAATTCATCTCCATAATGGTACTCGGGATAGCGGGGAGCAAAAATAAGCACGTCACCGTTCACCTGATTTGCTGTTCCTTCTATATAGACATCTTGCACCTCGACTCTTAGATGTTGAGTGCGGTCTCTTGCTTCCACTTCCTGGCTGATGGCGCCTCTAAGAGTAACATCAGGGTTTTCGTTATAATAGGCAAGGATTTGCGGCCCGTAAACCGGAAGAGAACCCTCATAATAAAGTGCTCCGGTAAATAATAGAAGGAGGCTTAATCCTGCCAGCAATGCCCTGCTCTTCAGCCTCAGGAAACACGCAAACAGTAATGGCACAGAAACGAGGGTAATTGCCCAGACCGGTAGATATATCACACTGCCCAGCACAATTCCTGCCAGCCAGCAACTGCTTAATATAATCAGTTTCAAGCGCTCTTATCCGGGAAAATCAGCCACTGTAATTTTATCTGACAGGTTGTCAAAAGTGCCCTCCCCTATTCCCTTTACATACATGATTTCTTTAATATGGCGAAAAGTTCCATTTTCGTTACGGTAGGCGATAATATTCATGGCAGTAACTTCTCCGATTCCCGGCAAGGCCTGTAAAAGCCAAAGAGGTGCCCGATTTATGTCGACTTTCTGAACACTTTGAACAACGTCATCGGCTGGGAAATACACATAACTCCGCAGTGTGGTATTATTTCCGGCAACACCACCGGCAGCTTTCAAAAGGTCCTGCAGGGTGTC
>PWTP01000158.1 GCA_003563865.1 Dehalococcoidia bacterium | reverse complement strand
TATCTCTATTTAAGGCCGGTATCAGATGCTATTATGCTGCACCTTGGCTGGAGCCTGGTGCTGCTACTGCCGGCGGTGATTCTGGCAGCTGGAATTGGGGCAGTGGCCGGTTCTATCGCAGCCTGGAACCGTGGTTCAAAGTTTGATGTTGGCCTAACGGGGGGTTTTTTGCTGGCCTATTCAATGCCTCATTACTGGCTGGCGATGCTGGCATTGTTTGTTTTTGCCTATTTGCTGGGCTGGTTTCCGCTGGGCAAAGCCACTTCAGGTAGCCTGAGTGGTTTGGAGTATATTCTTAATGCCGGTTGGCACATGTTTTTGCCTTTAGCAGTGATAACCATTTTCAAAGCTGCCTATGACTTTATAATTGTCCGTAATTCGGTGGTTTCAATCTACGGGGAAGATTATATGCTCACCGCCCAGTCCAAAGGCCTTTCGCAAATGGCAGTGCTTTTTAAGCATGGGTTGCGCAACAGCCTGGCACCATTGGTTACGGTAACTGCCATACAATTTGGCACCATATTTTCCGGTGCGTTGATGGTGGAAGTGGTTTTTTCCTGGCCGGGCATGGGCAGCCTTATTTATGATGCAATCGGCGCCCGGGACTATCCACTGATTCAGTTTGCCTTTTTCATAATAGCAGTTTGCGTACTGCTGGCCAATTTTATTGCCGATCTGTTGTATTCACGGCTGGATCCGAGGATGAAGTAGTGAAGACAATCAGTTTCGTAAAAAACAATATGTTGATTACTGCCGGAGCGGCAATACTGGTTTTGCTGGTAATGGCCTCAGTTCTGGCGCCTCTGATAATGCCACACGATCCATGGCAGTATCACCGGGCTTTTATGCCGCCATCAGGAATGCATCTACTGGGAACTAATGACGTTGGTCAGGATATATTTTCCGAACTCATTTTGGCCGGGCGTGTTTCTCTTGGAATCGGGTTTTTGTCGGCCCTGATTGCAACTGTAACCGGTGTTGCTATCGGGGTATTGGCCGGATTCCGGCGTGGAATACTGGATGAGATATTAATGGGCTTAACCGATGTGGTGCTTATTATTCCCGGTTTACCACTGGTAATTCTAATCTCAGTTTATATGGGTCCGGGTTTAATTAACATCGCGCTGGTTATCGGTTTTATCTTATGGCCGGCAACGGCACGGGTTATTCGCTCCCGGGTGCTGAGCCTGCGTGAAGCCGGCTATGTGGAATCAGCCCGGGCGCTGGGCGCCGGGGACTGGTGGATAATGCAACGCCATGTTCTACCCAATGTTTTACCGCTTATAGTGGCTAAATTTGTGCTGACTCTGGCTGCTGCCATGCTTATAGAAGCGTCAATTAGTTTTCTCGGGCTGGGTGATCCTTCTGCCAAAAGCTGGGGCATGATGCTTCATTATGCCTTTTCCAGAGGAGGATTTATCCGTGAAATGTGGTGGTGGTATCTGCCGCCGGGTTTACTCATAGGGCTGGCTATTTTTGCTCTTAACTTGATTGGACTAGGGTTTGAAGATAAAGGAGACCCGCGTTTAAAGAGGGTGCTTGAGAGATGAGCGATCTATTACGGGTAACCGGTTTGCATGTTAATTTTGAAACACCCCGGGGTGTGGTGCGGGCAAACAGAGGGATTAACCTTACTTTGGGCAAAAAAGAGAGCCTGGGCATAATGGGTGAGAGTGGATGTGGTAAAACGGTACTTATACTATCGCTGATGCGCCTCCAGCAGCCCGGGGTAATAGCCAAAGGTTCAATTATATTTAACGGCAGAGATATCGCGCAGCTTAAAGAAAAAGAAATGCAGGCTATCAGGGGTAAAGGCATAGCACTCATTCCCCAGAATCATTCTACTGCCTTGAACCCCGCATATACTGTTGGCCAGCAGCTAGCTGAATCTTTTGTCCGCAAACAGGGAAAAAACAGCCTGTGGCATATGTTAAAGGTTAAACCGGGAAAAGAAGGACAACAATCTTATGAAAGAATTCGATATATCTTTAACCAGATCGGGTTTGATAATAAGGCATTATTAGAACGACTGATGGGCAGTTACCCGCATGAACTATCAGGCGGCATGCGTCAGCGGGCGCTGATAGGCATGAGTTTATTGCTTGAGCCGGAGCTGCTTATTTCGGATGAACCCACCACTGCGCTTGACCGGGCTACAAGGAAAGAAACACTGAGTTTGCTCGGTGGACTGACTGGTAGCGCTACAACTATTGTTGTAAGTCATGAGGTGGAAACGATTGCGTCTTTGTGTAACCGTGTTGCAGTAATGTATGGCGGAAAAATTGTTGAAACCGGCCCAACCGGGGAAGTGTTTTCCAATCCGCGTCATCCATATACTCAAATGTTATTAAACAGCCAGCAATATAAGCGGGGTGAGAAGATATCCATCACAATGCTGGCACTTGATATGGTCAGCTTTCCTTCCGGTTGTGCTTTTTGTCCAAGTTGCTCCCGGGCAATGCCCGTGTGTTGGGAAAAAGAACCTGCTGAAAGTCAGATTGGTGGTGTTACTGTTGTCTGCCATCTTTATGGTGGAGGTGATAAGAATTGTTAGAAGTAGAGAGGCTTAATAAGGACTTTGTTGTACGCCACAATTTTCTGGCGCGGTTTGGCCACCCGGACCATGTTATTCACGCTGTAAATGACGTTTCTTTCAAGATAAAAAAGGGAGAAATATTTGGTATAGCCGGTAAAAGCGGCTCCGGCAAGACCACGCTGGGTAAAATTATTTTGAGACTGCTAGAGCCCACCAGCGGCAGTGTTTTATATAAAGGGCAAAACGTCTTTGAGTTTAACCCGGATGAGCTCAAAGATTACCGACGGCAGGTGCAGGTGGTATTTCAGGATGCCGATTCCACTCCTGACCCGCGCCAGAAGCTGATTACAGCGCTGGAAGAACCACTGCTGGTTCATCGCATTGCGAACAAATCTGAGAGAAGGGCTATAATTGAGCAAGCTCTTGAGCAGGTTAACCTGCCGGTTTCGCTTGTAGACCGCTATCCTTCGGCCCTTTCAGGTGGGCAACGCCGGCGGGCGGCTCTCGCCCGGGCCCTGGTGCTAAAACCGGAAGTAATTATTGCTGATGAACCCATCACCGGGCTTGATCCGGTTGTTTCTGCCCAGATACTTTCACTACTTTTAAAGCTCAACCGGGAATTTAACCTTACCCTGATTATAATTACCCATGATCTGGGAGCAATTAATTACTTAAGTGACCGTGTTGCCGTCATGTACGGTGGGAAGATTGTGGAACTGGTGGACGGTAACTTGTTCGAAAGTTCATCTCTCCATCCATATACCCGGTTTCTGCAGGGTGTTAGTGTTGGTGGGTTTCAGGATAACGGGAATACGGATATCCATCAACGGAGCGGGGTTGCCGGGGAGGGCTGCATATACGCAGGTGTTTGCCCTCGGGCTAAACCCGAGTGTTTCGACGTTAGCCCCCAGCTTCAAGAGTTAAACCCCGGGCACCTGGTGGCTTGCCAATTCACTCTAGAACAATAGAAGAAAAATTGGTATAAGCATCCGTTTTTATGGCAGAATAGTAACTTAAAGACTTGTTTGGCGTTACATTAACCAGATCTGCCGGGTTATATTTTTTTACCTTGAAATTAAATGTATGTTGAAAGCCAGGAGCCAGCTGCAATCTGAATGAGTTTTAAAAGAACCATAAAAATAAACCCGGTATACTGGGGTATTCTCCTTTTTGTTGTTGCTCAGATTATTATATTATTTCTTGCTTCCAGCATTAATCCCTTTCTTGAAGAGCAGAATATCTATGTTCCCAGCCAGCCTCCCGGCGAGGTAATCTTGTGGCCGGGGGAGGTGACTTTACCTTCAGGCGAGGTCACAGAAACATCACCCTATTCATCTCTGGGGCCAATTATTATTTACTTTATTGTTGTGATAGCTGTGCTGAGTATAGTGTTATCTGTGATTCCCCTTAGTGCTTTAAAGCTGGTTCTCAGGGTTGTATTTGCTCTGCTTTTTGGCTGGGGAGCTTTCATTGGTACGGTGTTCTACCTGCCATATCCACTGGCTATCATTATAGGTGTTGGGCTGGGGGCATTCTGGTTTGTAATGCCGCTGGTATGGCTGCATAACCTGGTGCTTATTCTGGCATTAACCAGCCTGGGGGCGGTTTTTGGCCGCTTTATTACCCCCTGGACGGCCGTGCTTGCTATTCTGGCACTGGCTGTTTATGATTTTATAGCTGTCAGGTTCGGGTTTATGCTGTGGATGGCAGACAAGCTGGCTAAATCAGACGCCTTGCCTGCTTTGGTTATTCCCAAAAACTACCGGGAGTGGAACCTGAATCTGAGACGTAACGGTGTTACCGATCTGCTTGAGCCCAAACCCGGTGACCGGCAATATTCGATTTTAGGCGGCGGCGATATCGCCTTTCCGTGCTTGCTGACTGCTTCTGTCTACTTTGCTCAGGGGTTAACCCCGGCCATTACAATTGCAGTTTTTGGGTTGTTGGGGTTAATTAGCGCCTACCTGATTCAAGCGGTATTTTTAAAAGGAAGGGCAACGCCTGCACTGCCTCCTATTGCTGCTCTTACAATTATCGGTTTGCTCGTTATTTAAAAACAGAATCAGGTATTAGTACATATTACAGCAATAGTTCCTGATACGGGTACATGCTTTATTTTTCCGCCTGTTAATAGCTCTGTTTATACGTTATAATCAAGGGTGATGATCATTGATGCCCATACTCATATATTTCCACCGGCGTTTATAAGCCGGCGGAATGAATTATTATCTGACCCCTGTTTTAAAGAGTTGTATTCTAACCCCAAAGCCAAAATGGCAACTGCTGAAGAGTTGATTCACAGCATGGATGAAGCTGGAATTGACGCTTCGGTAGTAGCTGCTATTGGTTGGGCCAGCCATGAACAGTGTTATGCCCATAATGATTACCTGATGGAAGCAGTAGATAAATATCCC
>PWTP01000008.1 GCA_003563865.1 Dehalococcoidia bacterium | reverse complement strand
TGCTCCTATAGTCACTCTCCTGGTCCTCAGCATAGTATTAACTGTAATAGCCAATATTGTTATCCATTGGTTCAGATAACGAAGAGCTTTTTACCCTGGCCGGGGGTGTTGGGGTAGAAACTCCCACCATGATAGAACTCCATCGTTACTGTGATTCTTCTATCTCTCCAGCTATTACAGATTAACTCACTCGTTCCTTTGCAGCAGTGATTCTCTGGCAATTCGCAAAGATAAAACAGAATATATATCTGCCTTCAGCTACGTTAAGAGTGGGCCAACTGAAAGCCGACAGGCAGTCTTTTCGTCGGGGCAGCCTAAACTCACCAGCCAGATTATGGCGCCTCACCGGAACCCATTAGATTTATTATTGCCAAAACCACACACTTACTGGCCCTTAAGAAATAAATAAAAGTCATTTTGTTAACAGATAAACTTTACGAGCGAAAGTCGGACTTCAAAATGATTGGGGAGAACGAAGCGACCCTTCATATGGCTATCGGTTTTTAATTAGCCTTTGCTCGAATTCGGATATAACACGCTCCAGCCCATCATACTCTGTCCTAGAAGCGTACTTACCAGCGAACAGCAACAAAGCTTGGCCCAGAGCTTTTACAACCTCTTCTGTGTACTCGTAGTCCTCAATCTGCATCTTAATAGCATTAATGATGCCGTTAAACTTCCTTTCTGTTTCCAGAGGCAAGCAAAGGGCTTTGATTGTTGCCTCGACGTTCTCTACAGCATTGATGCCAGCTTTGTTATACTTCATGTCTTCATTTTATTGGAATCCACAAGCGTCTTGCAAAACTTCATTAACCTTCAAAAAATGGAGTCAGTGAAGAGAGTCAAACTCTTGGCCGACGGTTTACGAATTGGCACTTATAGTGATTTCCCCAGGTTATTACGTTTGTTGCTGTGTTTTCTTGTAAAAACCAATTTATTATTTTATTCGTAAAGAGTTACCAGATTATTGCCCGCGTTACTATATCGGTTAGCAAAATGTTAGCAATTCAAGCATATATTATTTCACCTTAATGGTCGGTGTCACGTTGACTGGCCGGCAGCATTGATTGCTCCCGGCTTGCCCATGGAGGGTTAAGTTACAAGTTGTACCCGGCATTTAGGGCTTAGTACATATATTCTTCTTGAATGTTTTCGGATCTAAAACTCATGCCAGGTGCCTTTTTAAAAAACCGGTGACCTTATCCCTGAAGCCCTCGTATTCCCATGAGTAATGGTGCCCGGGTGCGCCAAACCGCAGGAGGAATTTCCCGGGATGTTCCTGTTCAATGCCCATTAAGGTTTTCAGGTTGGCCCATATCACGGCAAAGATGTTACCGGTGCTTAAGGAATCTGAATGCCGGCCATTGTGCCGGGTGACCAGTGAGCGTTCGAAATTAATACACCGCTGTAATGGCAAAGGCCCGGTTTGAATGGCATACACCCGGTTGTTATCCTTGAGTTTCCTGATGGTCCTTTCAACAATATTGCAGCCGTTGCTTTCCCCGGCGATTATGACCCTGACCTCCGGAATATGCCGGGTTAAGAACGCAACCCTCAATGCCAGTTCCCTGGATTTCAGCGGATTCAACCACCAGAAAGCCAGTGCCTCATTGATAATTCCGGCAAGATTCGGCCTTGTTCGCCGGTAGTCGATGGCGAGCACCTCCCGGTTTAAGGCTGAAAGTTCTTGCATAATGCCTGCTATTACTGTTTTCCAGCCGGGTGAATCCTTGGCCAAAGACCAGCCAAAACCACCGGGGTTGAACAGAATAAGCGTGTCAACCCTGCTGGCTGCTTTGTATGTTTCTATAAGCTGGCAGGCAAAACCCTTAACAGCATCGGCTTTAGAGCCATAAAGCCTTTTGGCCTCATGCCATGCATCTTGTATGACCCGCTCCGGGACATCATTGAGGTCTGTAGCGGGAAGTTGGTCGGCCTCCTGGCTATCAAAATAAAGCATTGATGGTTCCAATGGAGTAAGAGCCAGCAGCACGAACAAAAGGCTAAACGAAACGGCAGAGCAAGCAATCAGGTTTAAGCCTGTGGCTTCCACTGGCCCGAAAGCCAGCAAGACAAAAGAAAGGCCAAGTGAGATAACCAGGCAGGTTATTATATTTAGCTTTTGCGCCTCAGAGAGCATAACTAAAACCCCCCTGAAGTCTTTTTCATTACCATTATAGCTTATTTTTGGAAGAATTTTCCTTTTATCAAATTTACCATTACATTTCTTTGACAGTGGCAGTCTACCAGTCTATAATGCGGCATATACCTCTACTATCTATGTAGCTTCCACAATGAAATAACCGGTACCAGACAAAATAATCCTTGGGGTGGGAGATGAAGTGTAAGAACCGAAAGGAAGTCCGGGGATAACACTAAATGGGACAGCTTGACACTCTGAGGCGCCTGGGAGACCTTGCCAGGGCTGTGGCTTATCGCCAGGCTTTGATCAGGCATGAGCGATGGTCTCGCGCAAGGCTTGAGGAGTTTCAGCGCCGCCAGCTAACCAGACTTTTAGGCAGTTTAACCAAGGAGTCTCCTTATTACCGCAAACTATTGAGTGCTCTCAATATACCCGAGCCCTTTAAGCTCCAGGACTTTCCGGTCATGGACAAGCAAATCCATATGCAACACTTCGATGAGCTTGTCACCGACCCCCGGTTACGACTCTCTTAAATATATGAGCATATAAGCAATGTTTCGGGTGACGAATACTACCTCGGCGAGTACCGGATACTCACCACGGCCGGAAGCTCCGGTCATAGGGCGGTGTTTGTATCAAACAGGAAGGAATGGGGTATGCAGCAGGCGGCAAGCATGCGAATTGCTGCCATGATGGGGATAGTTCCCTTTTCCGTAAAGCGGCCCAGGATTGTTACCATCGGTTCTCCCAGCCCCCTGCATGATAGTTACCGTCTCCCCTTGAGCATGGATATCGGCCTCTATCACTATCACATGCTGCCGGCTACCACACCTGTTGAAGAGCTGGTCAAGAAATTAAACATCCTTAAACCCGATCTTCTCCGGGGATTTCCTTCCATGCTCGGCCTGCTGGCCTCCGAGCAGCTTCAAAGCCGCTTGCAGATAAATCCACGCTTCATTGCCGGCGGGGGTGAAGCCCTGACCGAAGAAATGCGGCAACAACTCAAAGTGGTATGGCCTAAGAGTGCTGTCTTTGATATCTACGGCACCCAGGAGGGCATCCGCTCGATGGAATGCAGCCCCGGTGGTGGAATGCACCTCTTCGAGGACCTGGGCATCATTGAGGTAGTAGATGAGCATAACCGCCCCGTCCCCGATGGGTCGCTGGGGCACAAGATCCTGTTTACCAATCTTTTCAGCTTCACCCTGCCGATTATCCGCTATGAAATCTCCGATATGGTAACCCTGGATACAGAACCCTGTTCATGCGGCCGGCCATTCCGGCGTATTTCCCAAATCAACGGGCGAAACGATGATGTTATCTACCTTAAGAGCCGCACGGGAGATCAGGTTGCCGTTCACCCTGTCCAGTTCTGGGACGTACTGGAAAGCTTCAGGGAAATAAGGCAATACCAGGTAGTCCAGGAATGTGACGGCATCTACCTGCACTTGGTACTCGATAACGGGAATGAGGCTGTAATCGATAGCATCAGGGAGCGGCTGGGGCGTGAGCTGCAAGCTCTGGGTGTTTCGAAGCCTGCCATACATGTCAAGCCGGCAGCTACCCTGGGAGACCGATCCGGCAACATGGGTAAATGGAAAAACATTATCTCAAACCTGAACCAGACACCGCCATAGGTTCTGCAAGAGGGCTAAATGGGGTCATTTAATTTCTCGAAAAGTGTTGAAATCGCCCTGGTGTCTATAGTGCACAGAATTTATCTGTTTATTATCGGTGCCCGGCCATTGGGTAAGAATGGCAAAGTCCTTCGTGTCGAATTGCAACACCATAAAGGCCTAACCGTTAAGTTGGCCAATGGCATTAAGGTAATACCCGGTGATCAGGTCATGAAACTGCACTTCGACCATACCTGGTTTAAAGATAAGCAGAAGGCAAAGCCTTCGCAAACGCTGTCCAGGCAACTGGAGTTCCGCCATGACTTTAGAAGCGATATGCAACTTCTTACCGCTCAATTGAAAAGGCGTGATTTTAGCCAGGTTAAAGCCATTTACGGCTGGACATTTCTTTATACTCCGGCCGCGAGACTCGGCTTTCAGGTACTTGAGCTTCCCAATACAATTAGAATAAGGTTGGCCAGATGGTACATCGGATTGTTGATGCGCACATATCATGTCCAGGAAAACAAAAGATATCGAGCCGCTGGTAAACCGATCGAAATAAAAGCAGTGTGGCTTTCAAGGGATGGGCTCCTGACACTGTATGGCTCCAAATCAAGAACCTGACAAGTCTGCTGCTATATCAATGCTGAATCTGTTAACAATCAAAAATAACCAGGGAGTCAGGCAATATGTGCATATCTATTTTCGGATGTAAGGCAAGTGATCAGACCATCAATATTACCTTTTTATGGTTTGTGAAGCGCAGAGTTCATTTTTCCAACGTTGCCAATGTAACTCTTGGCTCAAAGGGCATATTCGGAGAAGTGTGGACCATCTTTAAGTGATGGGACCTGGTAACCATTACCAAAAAGAAAGGCTGGTTAAACCTACAGTCAAGGCAAGTCTTGCCCGAAATGTTTCTTCAAAATCGGGACGTACCGATTATGTCCGAGTTAAGTTTAATCATACTGCCGGCGGCCTGCAAGCCATTCCTCTCTTTGGGAGATCCGGGATGCTGCGCCCCCTGACTGAAGCTGACGGACTGCTCACCATACCGGCCGATAAAGAAGGACTGATGTCCGGAGAAAGTGTGGAAATAGAAATATGGAATTAACCGTGGTTATATCCATTGCGGAGGTGTCCTTTGCGAAAAATCTATTTGAGTAATACTCCCCGGCAGGAAGCACTGGAAAAATTCCTGGCCGGAACAAACCTAAGCCGCCGC
>PWTP01000021.1 GCA_003563865.1 Dehalococcoidia bacterium | reverse complement strand
TGTTTATATTTTCCTTATTTAATGCCGGCGGAGTAGTTTCAACCGAGACACGTTTAATATTATACAACTTCCGTATATGTTCTATTGTTGTTATTAATTCGTCCATAAGAATTGTCGGGGTTCCACCACCGATATAAACATCTGAAAAGTTAAAACCCTTTTGGGCGTACAAATCCAGTTCTCTTCTCATATTTTTAAAATAAGTCCGCGCCAAATCCTCATTAAACATATACCGATTGAAACAGCAAAATGGGCATAATTTTTTACAAAATGGGATATGTACGTAGACAGAAGGTGCCCTGAGAGATTTTTCATCTGATTGGGGAGAGATGTCTTCTGTACTACTTCCTCTGAGCTTAAGGAATTTTACACCTTCGCGTATGGTTATGTAGTTTAATAATTTATTTATCATTTATTGCTAATATCTACAAATATCTTGCTGCCCGAGGATCACTAAAAGAGCTTCTTGGCTAATGTTAACATTTGCAACAAAGCGATGCAAAGGCTCTTAAAACCCGGCTGAGGCTAGAATTTCAGGTATCATTTCTTCTTTGCCAATAGCCATTATGTGTACTCCATCACACACTTTCTCTTCGTGGATTTGTCTTATAAGCTGTCCGGCAATCTCAATTCCTGTTTTTAGGGTGCTTGCTTCGGGTGATGCCTCGAGTTGGTCTATAAAAATCGGTGGAACAACTATACCGGGGATGTTTTTATCAATATAAGTTGCCATTTTTGCCTTTGTCAACAATAAAATTCCTGCCATGATTTTAACTCTGTTGTTGAGCCTTCGAGCATTATGCATAAAACTTTTAAATCGGCAAAGGTCAAATACAGCTTGCGTTTGTATAAAACGGGCTCCCATTTTTATCTTTTTATCCATTTTAATGAGCTGGGGTTCCAAAGGGTCAGCTCCGGGAGTTACTGTTGCCCCAAGACAAAAACAGGGCTTTCCGGTTAGTTCATTTCCTGCAAGGTCATAGCCTTGTTCCAACTGTCTGGCTGCTTGTAATAATGAAACAGAATCAAGATCAAAAACACCTTTAGCCTGGGGGTGGTCACCCAGCCCTACATAATCTCCGGTAAGGCAAAGAACATTTTCAAGCCCAAGAACAAAAGCGCTCAACAGATCGGATTGTAAGGCAATTCGGTTTCTGTCACGGCAGGTAACTTGAAAAATAGTTTCCATGCCTTCCCTTTTTAATATGCAGCAGCCGGCCAGTGAGCCCAGCCTCATTACAGAGCTTTGCTGGTCGGTTATGTTGATTGCATCAACCTTCCCCTTTAATGCCATAGCTTTGCTTAACATGGGCTCAATATCCACTCCCTTGGGTGGGCCAATCTCAGCAGTGATTAAAAACTTGTCACTATTAAGCAATTCTTTAAAACTCATTTTACCGGTGTCTCCTCAGCTATTTGCTCCAAAGACCACATTACGGTCGACCTTAAATAAGGAGGAGGTTGCATTTTGCTGTAGTCTTTAGGGTCAAGTATAATTGCCAGCTTGTCCATCTGTTTAAGTTTTTGCAGGCGTTCATATATTAACTGCCAGCCACATTCACGCACCTCTGGCTCGAATTCACATTTTCCGTTTGCCGCACCTCCACATGGGCCGTTAATTAATCCTTTGGTACAGGCCGTTAGCGGGCAGATGCCTCCGGTAAAATCTAACAGGCAATCTCCGCATTCCGCACAACGTTCTTCTCCGCGCCACTCTCCACGGGATCCTCCGATGTTGATGGTATTGCAGGCGGGGTGGACAGGTTTATCGACAACTGCTGCTGTAGCCTGTACTCCTATACCGCAAGTCATTACCAGTAATGAATCGGCTTTGATAATCTGTGCCTCATAAGCTTTTAGTTTCACCTTTATTAATGTTTTATCGCAAAGAAAGTCCACAATCAAAGATCCTGAGATGGTTTTTCCTTCACGCTCCAGCAGTTCAAGCATTTTTAAGATTTGTTTTTCTCCACCGGTTTGGCAAGCCTCTGCGCATCCGTTACAGCCAACAAGAAATATAGTGGTTTCTTGTTCTAAAGATCGTAGTATCTCTTCAAATTCTTTTTGTGCAGAAATTATCATTGATTATTTCCTCCCCTTTCCAGGCTTGGCTTATAAAAATTAGCAATCTATTAATAAGGTGCAGGCTCAGTAACGGGGTGCCCGCAGCTGGCGATGTTGGGTAAAATATTTGCGGTTAACTTTTGGTTAAGTGGGGATACCAGGTCCGGGAAACCCGGCTCAACACATCCGATGCATGGCGATCGACTTCCTATACACCAATTAACCCCGTTATTCCAATGTCTCGTCGGGCAATCGGCATAAGTTATCGGTCCCTTGCAACCCAGTTCATTTAAACAACCGGGTTCGCTGTAGGCTTTAGCAAATTTGCCTTCATCAAAATAAGCACGCCTCGGACAATTCTCGTGGATCAATTGTCCGTAAAAAGCTTTAGGGCGCTTATTTTCATCGAGTTCGAGTGAACCAGGCAATCCTGACATTAGAATTTGTACCAGAATTCCAATAAACCAATCGGGATGTGGCGGGCAACCGGGAATGTTGATCAACGGGGTCGAAATTTCACATTTTTTTAATATACTATCTACTCCGGTACTTCTAGTCGGGTTTGGTTCAGCAGCCGGAATACCTCCGAAAGCAGCACATGTGCCAAGAGCTATTATTACCCGGGCATTTTGTCCGAGGGAAATGACTCTTTCATACATAGATACTTTACTGCCATTATGTTCACCGATTGAGCCATAATTGCCATTATTTCCAGCAGCAGGAATTGCTCCTTCCACGACTAGTATATACCCGCCCTGGTTTTTGGCAGCAGTTGATTCAATTTGCCTGATAACCGCCTCTCCAGCCCCTGCCATCAAGGTTGAATGAAATCTAAGACTGATATGCGAGCCTGGAATAGTTTTGTCTAGCAAAACATTTTGAATGCCGGGGCTAACTGAATTTAATACTGAAACAGAGCATCCGGTACATGATGCGCACTGTAACCATAATACAGTGTTCTCAACAGTGTCAGTTTTTTCCATCCTCTCCTCCTTTTGGAACCATGAGTGGTTCGGAGATAATAATACCTGCTGCTTTTATGTAAAAGCATAGGTATATTTATTTACAGAAGCATGTGGCAACAATACCCTTAGGGGGTTAAAGGATACACCCAAAAGTGGTTACAGTCAACCGGATTTTTAATATAAATGACAATGACATCACTTAAAAAGGAAATTATAAAACCAATTCAGCAAGGCTTGCTTAAGAAATCATTTTATAACTCTTTAAACCGGTAAATCTTTATGATTTATCTTTGTCAAAATCGTCAAGATCCAGGGTATCTATGAAGTCACGAAAAGCCCCAAGGCGTTTCATTTCCTCATCGCTTATTTTGCCACCTTTACCTTCGGCTTCCAGCCCCTCTGAACTATCAAGTATAAAGTCGTCGGTATCTTTGTCGCGGTCAAGTGAAATCCCGGCTTTTTCTAATACAGCTTCATCTACAAATATGGGAGCGTCTGCCCGGATAGCCAGTGCAAGGGCATCGCTGGGACGTGAATCAATTTCCTGCTGCTTTCCATTTATATTAAGTATTATTTTTGAAAAGAAGATGTCATTTTCTAAAGAGCTTACGATTATGGAATCTACTGAAGCACCCAGCACGTCAACCATAGTTTGGAGCAGGTCATGAGTCATAGGGCGTGGAACAACTTCATTCTTAAGTTTTATTAGAATAGCCCGGGCTTCAGCCTGGCCTATAAATATCGGTAGATAGCGCTTACTCATTCGTTCTCTTAAAAGAACTACATACTGGTATTCCGGTTTCCGGTTCATCAATCCAATGCGCACACTATCAATGGTAACCTCAATCATTATCTAAGCCTCCTTGGTAACTCATCCTGGCCAAGAAATTCTACTCTGGCTTTGAACTACTGTCAAATCAAACCGCTGCGGGCTTCGAGTTTAAACAATTTTAATAGTGTTATAATTATATCAAATCATATGCAGGGAGTGACTATGCAATATTTAATCGGTGTAATTACCGGTGCCATTATCGGCGGAGTTATAGGTTATATTGGTAAATGTTCGGGAAATGCCTGAGGCGCTACGGCCAGTCCCTGGTCAGGGGCTATTATTGGGGCAGTCCTGGGGTTGATGGTTGCAGTTATAATTATTCACAGGTCTTAATTATAAGCTCAAATTTTCTTGTTAAACACCAAACAATATTATTATGTAAAATATAACAGCTGCACCGAGATTGTTTAAGCGCTTTTTCTTTGCAATTTTTTTGAGCCGACATGAAGGCTTGTTTGATTGACTGGCAGCCTTGGGCTCTGATATTATTCATGGTTAATAGGAAGGAGGATTTCAATGACTAAACCCAGCTTTAAATTACTAAAACATGCCTATGGGTTTGACGATGTAGCCATTGTGCCGGGCGATATTACTATTAACCCTGATCAGACCAATATTGAGCTTAAGTTAGGCACTATTACTTTAGATATACCGATCCTGGCTGCTGCCATGGATGGGGTTACTGACGTCGAAACGGCAATATTAATGGGAAAGCTGGGAGGTCTGGCAGTCCTTAATCTTGAAGGTATTCAAACCAGGTACGAAAACCCTGATAAAATATTAGAAACAATTGCCCAGGCTCCTCAGGCAGAGGTTACCGGTCTTTTGCAGAAATTGTATTCAGTACCCATAAAAGATGAACTGGCAGCTCAAAGGGTTAAGGATATTAAAAAAGCCGATGTTGTTTGTGCGGTGTCGGTTACCCCTGCAAATACCAAGCGTTTAGGACCGGTAGTGGCTCGCGCCGGTGCAGATATTTTATTTGTGCAATCTACCGTAACTACTGCCAGGCATATTTCAAAAAGCACACGCGGCCTGATCTTTGAAGAGTTATGTAAAACCATTGGTATTCCGGTGGTGGTTGGTAATTGTGTAAGTTACGATGCATGTCTATCTTTAATGAAAACCGGTGTCAGCGGGGTAATGGTGGGTGTTGGTCCGGG
>PWTP01000136.1 GCA_003563865.1 Dehalococcoidia bacterium | reverse complement strand
TTAACCATCGCCAAAGGCGAGTGATAACCTTTTGGCCTGGCTTCCGGCCAGGACAAAATGATTTTTCTCTTAATCCATCTCTTAATCCTGTTAATCCTGTTAATCCTGTCAAATAGCTCTTTTCTTTGTTGGGTTGCGGGCAATGCTCGCGTTAGAGTGATCACAGACTGGAATCATTAGGTGTTGCCAACAAAGACTATGCCATCGGCGTCTGCACAAAACGAGAAGTCAATACTTTTGTAAAGATTATTTCTACCCTTTTTGCAGCGTATCATCAAACAGGCGGCCGCGTCGAAAAATTCGCCAGCTCCAAATCACGAATCGGATTTATGATTTGAAGGCCTTTCAGACAGGAAACCTTGCACGGTTCCGCCCCCTGAATGGTTACCTTTAATTGTAAGTACGCTGGAGCTCGGGGGGAATTAAGCACCAGATACTGGCTGCGCTGAAATACAGCTGATTATCCGGGTTCAGGATAAGATCAAGGGCCTGCCTTGGCAGCCTGTCCGGCATACCAGCCGCCCAGAGCAGAACATGCGTATCAAGAAGCAGGTGCATCAGCCTCTCAGAACATGGAAAATATTGCCTGTTCCCCCATCCGGTCAAAATCTTCCGGCACCTGGATCTGCCCGGCCAAGAACCCCACTCGCCCTGTTTGCCCTTCTACAGGTACATCAATGCCCGTTACCCGGGCTATGGGCCTGCCCGCCTTGGCAATGACAAAGGGTTTGCCCTGCTGCACCTCTTCCAGGAGGCTTGACAAATTGGTCTTGGCCTCATGGATATTCACTGTTTGCATAGTTCCTCCTCCATATATCAAACTTGACCACCTAGTTGAGTCCTTACGACTACAGGTTTATTCCAGGCAGTTCATGCATTCATGCCTGGACACAGTACACGAAGGATGCTGACGCCTGGATAGATTGGGCTGCTGAGGTGACGAACTTTCAGTGTCCAGGAGACGTGCACTGGCTGGGCGGATAATGAGGAGAGATGACTGAGAAACCCGGGAGATGCAGGCGAAGCTTCGAAAGTCGCATTTTACCTGGGTGGTGCACAGATGCCTGGAAAAATCTCCCGCAATGTCTTCTGGTCCAGGACTTCGTGCAGGGGTACAGATCATGAATTGAGGGCGGTTCCTGGCCTTCAGGCCGGCCGGCCTGTTCAGGCTCTTCCCGGCTGTTCTGAGATTGGTCTGAAGGAGGCACAACTTTGCCCCGTGCCGGGTCTGGCCTCATGTTCATGTTGTTCTTTATCCAGTTGTCTGTTTCATCGTGGGTACCCAGAAACAGAAAAATGAACCAGTCCTTTTCCTTGACCGCAACCATCCTGTGACCGTCTACCAGCTGAAACTTGATACAGTTTTTAATCCTGGCCTCTCCGTCCTGACTCAGTTTTATACGCACATCATGTTCAAGGTGATTTTTGTCCGCCAGGCTGCTGATGATCTCCCGGACTTGGCGGGCGGCTATTGCGGATTTGTTGCCGGCGCTGTCCATCCTCTCCATTTTCTTGTAAATTGTAAAACTGCACCGGATCATGGATTATATCTGCCGTGCAAGCCTCCTTCAAGGATTTTCTGTACCTGCTGGATGTGGGAATGCTGTTTTTTGTATCTTAACTCCGATAAATCTAACATACAAAAATACGTCAGTTTGAAGACTTTTGACTGTTGTCAAGATAGATTCTTTAATATAACAATAGCGAATATGATAAATACAATGGATAATAAGAATATTATTAAGAATTTTGTATTAGGAATATTAATTAGCAAAAGTCTGCAATGTGCTCATAAGACTGGTTCTGAGCCTGACATCAAATTTTAAATTGCATTCCATACGACTTTATGCGTGCTCCAGAAAACATTTTTTGTTAATCAGATTTCTATCAAGTCCCCTGCACAATACTTTTTTAAATTAAAAGACTCAGATAATTTGCATAATGATTTTAAGTTAATACAATGCATCGGACATAATACATCAATATTTATTTTTTTTAAATATTTTATAGTGTTGTTCAGCTGATGCTTATTTCCAAG
This sequence comes from Dehalococcoidia bacterium, assembly GCA_003563865.1. GTDB lineage: Bacteria > Chloroflexota > Dehalococcoidia > Dehalococcoidales > CSSed11-197 > CSSed11-197. The sequence goes on along the minus strand of PWTP01000136.1, from coordinate 3,153 downwards.
GAGATGAAAACCACCAATTACCATATGTACTTTATCCATATTAGTAACCGTTCTTGCATACTCTATGATGTTGCAAATTCCGGCATGTGAACACCCGGAAATGATTACGAGGCCTTTTAAAGTACGTATAGCCATTGCTGAATCGTCAGTGATAAAATCAGGATATATCTTATCATTTTGAATATAATGAAAATTGGTCCTTATTGATTCAAAATCGTTAGCTCTAGGTATTTCTCCCAAAAAGACAATGTCTTTTGTAATGTGAAAGGGACTTTTGGTAAAATTTGTATTAAATCGGGTCATTGATTTTTTAAAGTCATCAGAGACGCCGTTGTATTTATTAAGGTAGTTATATCTGTCTGTAAAGATATCAGGATGGGCCACGAGAGTGATCGAGTCTTCAGCGGGTTGAAAGTACTTCAATCCGTTGGTATGATCCCAGTGACCATGGCTGACAACAACATAATGAGAATCAAGGATATCTATGTCGAACAGTTGCGCATTTCGAAGGTAAACATCGGTTACCCCCAGGTCAAAAAGTATCTTGATCTCGGCATCAATCAATATTGACAAACCGTGTTCGGCCCAAAATACTCGGTCCATGAAGCCCATTTTTGCCTGATCTTCATTAAGTATGTATAATTTCATAATGCTTATCCTTTAAGAAGGCTTCGTGCTGAATATATTGACGAACCTGATCGTATCTCAAACATAGGAAAGTATACGATTCAAGAAATCTTTGGTCCTGGTATGTTCTGGTTGTGTAAAAAATTCATCGGTCTTTTTCTTTTCAATGATTTGTCCATTATCCATAAATATTATTTTCTGAGCTACCTTTCTAGCGAAGCCCATTTCATGGGTGACCACGACCATGGTCATTCCATCAAGGGCAAGGTCCGTCATAACATCAAGGACTTCTCCTATCATTTCAGGATCAAGTGCAGAGGTCGGCTCATCAAAAAGCATGATTTTAGGCTCCATGGCAAGGCTTCTAGCAATGGCCACCCTTTGTTGTTGTCCCCCGGAGAGCTCAGCAGGATAGGAATAGGCCTTGTCCTTAATTCCAACGCGTTCCAGCAATTGCATGGCCTGATTTTCAGCCTTTATCCTGGGTTTGCCCTTTACTTTGCGCGGAGCCAGGGTGATGTTGTTGAGGGCGTTTAGATGCGGGTATAGATTAAAGTGTTGGAAAACCATTCCAATGTTTTCCCTGATCTTGTATATATCAGTAGCTGCATCAAGAACCGAATGGCCGTCAATAATAATATTACCTTTCTGAAATTTTTCCAGTCTGTTTATACAGCGCAGTAAAGAACTTTTGCCGGAACCGCTTGGTCCACAAATTACATTTGTCTGTCCTCTTTCAAAACTGGCGCTGATGTCGTTCAATACATGAATATTTTTTCCCAGCCAAAGGCTGACATTCTGTATATCAATCATACCTATACTCTCTTGTATTTCTTATGTTCCAGACGACGGGCAAGAATAGATAATACAAAACAAATGACCAGATAGACTCCCGCGGCGAACAGATACAGTTCAACGGACCTGAACTCCCTGTTGTCCACCAGGCTTGTTCTGCGTAAGAATTCATGCAAACCGATTACGTATGCAAGAGATGTATCCTGCAATAAGACTATGGATTGTGTAATCAAGGCTGGCACCATATTCTTCAAAGCCTGCGGCAAAACAACATGGATCATCACCTGGTGGTATCGCATACCTGTTGAATAGGCGGCCTGAACCTGTCCGTTGGGGATAGACTGAATGCCTCCTCTGATTATTTCAGCAAAATAAGCCGCCTCAAAGGCGATAAAGGCAATTACAGCAGCAATGAAAGCACTCATAGGCTTTCCAAACAATATTGGAACAAAAAAATAAAACCAGAAGATAATAAGTATTAAAGGCTGGCTTCTAAAAAAATGGATATATGCCGTTGCGGGGTAATAAAAAAAACGGTTAGAGGAAAGACGGGCCAATCCGAGAATGATGCCTAGAAACAAACCTCCAGCCAGTGCTATGGCGGCTAGTTGAAAAGTAACGACTAGCCCCCCAAGCAAAAACTCGAGATTTCTTGAAATTACTTCCCAGTCCATATTATATTCAACGCTCCTGCCTGATCATGCCTTTAATGCTCATGTTTCGTTCAACAATAGACATAAATAGAATTATGCCCAAGGTGATGGTCAGATAGCTCAGGCTAGCGGAAGTGGTGGCCTCAAGCCCTCTCCAGGTAAAGGACTCAATATAAGCAGTAGTGCCGGTTATTTCCATGACCCCAATGGTCATGGTCAATGCGGAATTCTTAAAACATGTCAAAAATTCAGTTGTTAATGGAGGGATAGATAATCGAAAAGCATAAGGGGCGACAATATATCTGTAAATTTTAACAGGTCTAAGACCCGTTGAGTAAGCAGCCTGATATAGACCGTGTGGAACTGATAAGAGTGATGAGCGGAACACCTCTGAAACACGGGAGGCTGAATAAAAACCCAAGGCCAGCATGCCCAAGAAAAAGGGTAGGTTTTTGATGTTGTCATACAGCTCAGAAGAACGAGAAGGCAGCACCCAGGTTATCGTTTGAGGTAGTCGATTCGTATCCGGCGCGCGGCCCTCAGTAATATCCACAGAATAAAATTCTTTTGAATTACCCTTTAAGATAAGATCACCGGAAATTCTAATCTGTTGCGATCCGACCCGGGTGGCCTGGTTAATCACAAAATAATCCTTTGACGTGCTCATTTTCACTCCTTAATTTTAGATGACGATTTGATTTCCCATAGGGTTTATTAAAGACCATTTATATCATTATTGTCTTATTAATTCCACCGCCACATTTCCTCAAATGAAACGAGGCACCTTCTGAATGCCTCGTTGGGTTCAAGTGCTATTATTTTGTGGTGGCAAATTTCAAGGGTTAGAGCGCCATCACAGAAGCCTTAACATAAAGGTCCTCTTCTTCAGTCGCCACGCGCATGCCTTCGGTTTCATTCACCCGGGTCAGCAAGTATCCACCCGTGATGAAGAAGACAATCAGTGAAACAATCGAAAGACGGCTGCCGCCCATAATCGTGCTGACCACACCAAATAATAGCGGGCCAATGGTGCCGGCCACCTTCTCGCTGACGCTGAAGAAGCTGTAAAATTCCGCCG
>PWTP01000074.1 GCA_003563865.1 Dehalococcoidia bacterium | reverse complement strand
CTGCGGACTCTATTATTGCTTTGCTCGGAAGCGGTTACGTGGTGCAACCGGCTGATAATTTGAGCCCCTGGCCATGGATCTTACTGGCTGGTCCGATTTTAATTTTATTGATTTCCTTATGGTATATTAAACGCAAAAATGCAAGCTAAACGGTTTCTATTCATTATCATTTTGGTTGTACTTGCGTTTACAAGCGGGTGTAAAGCAGAAAACGGTCTTCAAACAAGTACCAATAAACCTGATACCATTATATCTGCCCGGCTAATAGTAAGTTATGATTTTGGCCATAACATTATTTTAGACAAATGGATTGAAATACCCGAAGGTGCAAACGCGATTGATGCTCTAAAACAGCATACTGATACCGCTACTGCTTATGGCGGTGGATTCATTACCTCTGTTGATGATGTTAAAAGTGGTTATATCTCTTCGCCGGTTACCCGGCAGGACTGGTTTTTGTATATTAATGGCATGCTAACCAATACTGGTGGAATGGCCTACAAAATTCATCCGGGAGATACTGTTCACTGGTATTACCGTGACTGGAGCTTCCGCCAGTCTGTGTCTGCCCTGGTATCTGATTTCGCGGAGCCGTTTGTCAGTGGATATGCCGGTAGAGTTGCCCCCACGATAATTGTGCATGAAAACGGTTGGAGCAGGCAGGCTTTGAGCCTGGCTAAAAAGCTTGAGGATACAGGGGTGGATAAAATTAACACCAAAACCTTCGATGCCCTGACCGTAGAAGAGATGGAAACAAGCAATATAATCGCTCTTGGAAGCTATGATTTTGGCCTGGTTACCCTGGTTAATGACATTTGGGACCGGTTAGGTCTATTTGCCAGGTTTAATGAAGGCAAACTCATCGTTTATGATGTCAAAGGCAAACTGGTAAATGATTATGGATCTGAAACAGGTGTTATTCTGGCAATGCAAAACCCCTTTAACCCCAGAGGCACAGGTGCTTGTGAAAACGTGCTTTGGTTGATATCGGGCACAGATAAAGACGGCACCCTCTCAGCACTCGATATATTGCTTGTTAAGCCTGAACAATTGAGTTACTCTGCCGGTGTAATTGTTACACCCACCTCAATTCTGCCACTGCCTTAAACCAAATAGCCCGGTGCAAATTGACACCTTGCCTCAAGCCTGATATCCTAGCTCGAAAGAAAACACTATGAGCTGTTCAAACGTATTAAAGAACAAAGGTTACCGGTTGACACCGCAACGCCGGCTTATCCTGGATATTCTTCACAGCCAGAACAGCCATCTTACCGCCGATGATATCTATGAAAAAATTAAAAACCATATTGCCGGCGTAAACATTTCTACAGTATACCGCACTCTTGATTTGCTTGAGGGATTGGGCCTGGTTGTTAAAAGTGAATATGAAAATGGCCATATTTATCATCATGCTGAAGAGGGGCGGCACCATCATCTGGTCTGCCAGGAATGCGGGCAAATACAGGAATGCACTGAAAATTCGTTACTCCCCCTAAGCCTTGAGTTGAAGCAGAAATACGGCTTTGAGGCAGATTTGCACCACCATGTTATCAGCGGAACATGTGCCAAGTGCCACTCAGCAACCAAAACTCACCACCATACCGACTAGCAATATGTATGTGTGTACTATTGCTTTCATTTTACTTTTCTCCTCAGCACAATAATTGGTTTACCAAAACAAAAATTATACCGGCAGCCTGATCCGCAACGCCTTTGCCTGATAGCATGTGAACGCGACTGCAATTATCCGGCATTGATAACTCCCTGGATTTGTTACTTTAAATTCAGGATATAAACAATTATTAAGTCAAGCAAACTATATTCTATTTGCCGTTTTTATAAGCTATAATATCTTTATAAGAGATAAACATGAATAAACAGGAGGAGTATTGGTGATGACAGAGAGAGAACATGGAAAAACAGCACAAGAAAAACCTAAAATCTTAACCAAGCCTTTACCCAGAATACTCGACGAAATGGAGGATAATATACGTGCAGCCATAGAAGCCGCCTTAAGGGCTGAAGCTGCTGCCGGTAACGCCCAAGAAGCCTCTCAGGTGGCCACTGCCGCTTCCGGAGAAGCAGCCGAAAGGGCTATCGAGGCCCGTATTGCCGGTGAACAAGCCTCCGACATTGCCAAGAAAGCTGCCGATAAGGCCATTTTAAAAGCCGAAACAACTGCAGATAAGGCCACAAAGGCTGCCGATATGGCTGCTGCCAAAGCAGAAACTGCAGAAAAAGAAACCCGGCAGGCAGTGGAAGCTTTTCATCAGGCTGCCGCTGAAGCAGCCCAAAGGGCACAGGAAGCCGGAGAAAAGGCACAGCAATCTGCACAGGAAGCAATTAGAAGGGCTAATGAAGTTGATAAAGCCGTCCGCAATGCCATGGCCGCTGCAGTTAAGGCAGCCCAGGAAGCAGCCGGGAAGGCCTCCAAAGAGGCTGACGAAGCCATAAAAGCAGCCAAACAGGCTGCTCAAGAGGCTAAAACAATCTCAACCGATGCCGCCACTAAAGCTGAAACAGCCAGCAAAAAAGCCGGCGACGCAGCCGAAGCGGCTACTCTATCTGCTGAAGAGGCTGCCCGGCGGGCAGAAGAAGCAGCTGCCAGAGCTGAGGATATTGCAATCGGCGCAAAATATGCTGCTGAAGAAGCCACACACCGAGCCGAAGAAGTGGAATTAGCTGCCAAAGAGGCGGCTGCTCAAACTAAAAGGGCGGCTGAAGAAGCAGCCACCAGGGCTCAAGACATGGCCATGGAAGCCAGAGATGCTGTGATGGCTGCCATTGAAAATGCGAATGCTGCCGGCAACAAAGCCGACGAAGCAACCCGGCGTTCCATGGCAGCTACCACCACTTTACAAGATTCAGCCAATCTTGAGAGTGCCAAAGAAGCAGAAGCCGCCGGTCGGCAGACAAAAAGGGCTGCTGCCCTGGCTTACCATGCCAGTGAAGATGTACGCCGCAAGTCAGAAATTGCCGATATCGCCGGTGACGAAGCCTTTGTTGCTGCTAGTGGTGTCTCAGGCGATCTGGCTGAAAGAGTGGAGGAAGCCGGCACCGAGGCTAAAGATGCTGCTTCAAGTGGTTATAAAACAGCCGACAAAATATCTAAAAAAGCTGAACTGGCCGATATCGCCGGTGACGAAGCTGTTGAAGCTGCAGCCCGGGTATTACATACGCTGGTCAGCCGGGCTGAAGAACTCGCCAAGATGTCTAAAGAAGCTGCCGACAGAGCCACACAAGCAGCCGAAGCCGCGCAAGCGGCAGCTGATCATGCTGCAAAAACCATGAGCGAGGAAGCCGAAAGCAGAATCCAGGAAGCCAAAAAAGTAGCCGAAGATTCTGCTGCCAGGGCTGAAAAGGTTGCCACGGCAGCTGAGTTATCCAGCCGTGAAGCTAAAACCGCTGCTGAAGCAGCCACTAAAGCATCCAAAGAAGCAGCGACTACTGCCTCCAAAGAAGCTGAGGAGGCCGCTCAAAAAGCCAGAGAGGTTGCTATAACTGCACAAAAAGCTTCTGAAGAAGCTGCCAGAAAAGCCAGTGAAGCCAGTGCCAGAGCCAGCGAAACAGCTGAATCAATGGCAAGTGAAGCAATTAAAAAAGCCGAAGAAGCCATGAAAAAAGCCGAAGAAGCCATGTTAAAAAGCATTGTAAAAAAGGTTTTGTCTTCAAGGGAAATGACCACGATTATCATCCTGGCGGTACTTGGAGCAATTTTTGCAGCTGTGTCTATAAGCCTTGGCCTGGGCGCTCTTTAGCAGCTTGATAAACGGTATCTTTTTACAATAAACCGTTCACATTTCCAGTGAACGGTTTATTTTTACTGCTTCATTTGTCTGCCTGCAAAACCTACTATACAGGATTCTTGCTGACCACCCAACATCATTTGTAAACTTTTTATAAGTATTATTTTTATTGCTTACTAATATTTCTTATGATATAATCTGCCCGGTTTCTTTAATGAGATAAAGGTAAAACTTTCAAATAATAATTAAAGGGGCTTTTTTTATATGTCTGCCATATCGCGCTTTCTTACCTCCCGCTGGGGCCCGATTGTCACCGGTGTGATTATAGGTATCATTGCTCCGGTACTGGTAAAACTGGGTAATCCATGCAACATGGGAGTGTGCGTTGTATGCTTCAGCCGCGATCTAGCCGGAGCTTTGGGTTTGCACGATGCTTCTATTGTGCAGTATATCCGCCCCGAACTAATCGGCTTTGTGCTGGGAGCATCAATCGCGGCGCTTATATTCCGTGAATTTAAACCCCGCACCGGTTCAGCGCCACTGGTGCGTTTTTTGTTGGGGATGTTTGCCACTTTTGGTGCACTGGTATTCCTGGGATGTCCCTGGCGGGCTTATCTACGCCTGGCCGGAGGAGATTGGAATGCCATCTTTGGCATAATTGGTTTATTAGTGGGTATCGCCATGGGTGTTTTCTTCTTACGCGCCGGTTACAGCCTTGGCCGGACCCGCCTTGCGCCTAAAGCAGTGGGCTGGGTTATGCCGGTTATTATGGTAGTGTTACTCATTCTATTAATCATAGCTGCACAATTTGGGCGTGATGCGGATGGTAATATTACAGGACCGATCTTTTTCTCAACTACCGGGCCGGGAAGCCAGTATGCACCGCTTATTGTATCTCTGCTGGCAGGTTTATTTATCGGTTTCCTGGCACAACGCAGCCGGTTTTGCACCATCGGTGCTGTGCGTGATGCTATCCTGTTACGTGATTCACGCCTGCTTAACGGTGTGCTGGCATTGATTGCTGCGGCTTTTGTGACTAACATTATACTGGGTCAATTCAACCCCGGCTTTGAGGGGCAACCGGCAGCTCAAACCAACCAGTGGTGGAATTTCGGCGGTATGGTGCTGGCCGGCCTGGCTTTTACACTGGCTGGCGGATGTCCCGGCCGGCAGATGTTTCTGGCCGGTGAAGGTGATGCTGATGCGGGCCTTTTCATATTCGGAATGATTACCGGCGCCGGTTTTGCTCATACATATTCGATTGCCAGTTCAGGGGCAGGGCCAGGAGTATTCGGCCCTCTGGCGGTAATTCTGGGTTTGGGTGTATGTATAATTATCGGCTTTACAATGCGGGAACCCAAAATATAAGGAGATTTACATGACAACCTCCAAAAAAGTTGATACCCGGGGCCTTTCATGCCCGCAACCGGTAATGCTGGCCCATCAAGCTATTGGCGAACTTGAAACAGGGGCCGTGGAAATACTGGCAGATTCTGCTACTGCACAAGAAAATATT
>PWTP01000147.1 GCA_003563865.1 Dehalococcoidia bacterium | reverse complement strand
GGTTGGCAATTGCTACCAGAGTAAGCATTATTGGCACTTCAACCAGTACGCCTACTACAGTTGCCAGTGCAGCTGCCGAGGTAATCCCGAAAACTGAAATGGCAACAGCTACTGCCAGTTCAAAGAAATTACTGGCACCAATCATACTGGCAGGCGCAGCAATATCATGGCTGAGCTTCCAGGCTTTTGCCCAACCGTAGGCAATAGAAAAAATAAAGAATGTCTGTATGGTAAGCGGCAGGGCTATCAATAAAATGTGGAGCGGGTTCTGGATGATGACTTCACCCTGGAACGAAAATATGATAACCAGTGTAAGCAATAGCCCGATAATAGTAATATTGCCGAACTTGGGTATGAATCTGTTTTCAAAATATTCTTTGCCCTGCTTTTTGGAAACATAAACCCTGGTCAGCCAGCCGGCTGTCAGTGGGATGACCACAAATAAAACCACCGATAAAAACAGCGTCATCCAGGGCACGGTGATATCGCTGACTCCCAAGAGGAAAACTACTATCGGCACAAATGCAACTAGAAGAATAAGATTATTGGTGGCTACCTGAACTAAAGTATATGCAGCATTACCTCTGGTAAGATAGCTCCATACAAACACCATGGCAGTGCAGGGTGCAGCCCCTAAAAGAACGGCCCCGGCAAGATATTCATACGCAAGGCCATCGGGAATGATTGCTTTAAATATTACAAAAAAGAAGAGATAGGAGATGCCAAACATGGTAAACGGCTTGATAAGCCAGTTAACCGTCCATGTAACAACCAGCCCTTTGGGGTTTTTCCCAACATTTACAACACTGGCAAAGTCCACTTTCAGCATCATAGGGTAAATCATCAGCCAGATTAATATCGCTACCGGAATTGATACTCGCGCATATTCAAACCGGCTCAAGAATTCAGGAACCTGAGGTAAGAACTGCCCTATCAGTATTCCCGCGCCCATACACAGGATTACCCAGAGTGTAAGGTATTTCTCAAAAAACCCCATGCTTCTTTTCTCGGTCATTTGCCTTAAGCCCCCTTTTGTCAGTAAAATTTATACTCAAACACTAATTTCTTTGATAAGTTTTAACACTCTCTTTTCAATTTCATCCCGGATTTTTCTCACACCTTCAAGAGTTTTACCTTGAGGATCTTCCAGCCCCCAGTCATCAGTAATCAAAAAACCGGCCGGACAAGCTGCACCGGATTCCACCCCGCAACCCATGGTTATCACCCTTTCTGCTTGCTGCACCATTTCCGGGGTAAGCATTTTCGGTTTGTTTGAGCTAATATCTATTCCGATTTCTCCCATGGCTTTAACTGCTTCGGGGTTTAACTTTTCTTTTGGTTTAGTGCCGGCTGAATATGCCTTTGCTCTGCCTTTTACCAGATGGTTAAATAATGCTTCAGCCATCTGGCTGCGGCCTGAATTATGCACGCACACAAAAAGTACGGTTTTCATTGTTTGCTTCCTATTTATCTTTCAGCCAGAGCGGTTGTAATTAATGTAATTACTTCAGCTTTGGTGGGCACCCGTCCGGCAGCAACCAGCTTCTCGTTAATTACCAGGCCGGGTGTGGTAAGTATGGGATATTCCATTATTTTGGTAATATCTTTAACGCATTCAACTTTAACATCAATATTCAGGTATTCAACGGCTTCTTTTACCGTTTTTTCCAGCTGGTGGCATTTAGCACAGCCTGGACCCAACACTTTAATTTCCATTTTCCCCTCCTTATTTATTACTGAGTTATTAACCCGAATATAGAACCAGTTACGGTGGCCATAACCACTACCATGCCAACATACGTAAACATCTTTTTAAACCCCATGATTTTGGCAAGGGTGAACATGGCCGGCAGCGACAGAGACGGCCCGGCCAGAAGCAGAGCCAGTGCCGGACCTTTACCCATTCCAAGGTCCATGAAGGCTTTGACAATAGGCACCTCGGTAAGAGTGGCAAAATACATGAGGGCACCCGAAAAAGAGCCGATAAAGTTGGCTGAAATACTGTTGCCTCCAACCCAGGTGGCCACCACATCAGGAGGTATGACTACTGTAAGCATACCGGCAGCAAACACTCCCAGTAGCAACCATGGCAGAATAAGCCGGGTAAAATTTAGAGTTTCTTTAAGCCATGCCATTATCTCCGCTTTGCTAAACCAGCGCAATAGGATTATTATGACACTTGCCATAAATATTCCCGTTACTATCCAGTTCTGGGAAGCAGCAAAGATCAGTACTCCTACCAGAGAACCAATAAATGCAATTTGAATCCAGATGCTTTTGGCGGTTGGATCATCTTCAAGCATGGCAAATGCCCCGGCGTCTCCTTTAGATTTCTCTTTCCGGTAGATGATTGCCATAATAAGGCCAATGACAATGGAAAACACAATAGCCCCGATAACCCGCCCCAGCCCGATATCAAAACCCAGCAGCCTGGCTGAATAGGTAATAGCAAGAATGTTAATTGCCGGCCCCGAAAAAAGAAAGGCGATAGCCGGCCCGAGCCCTGCGCCTCTTTTATAGATACCGGCAAACAGTGGCAGTACCGTGCAGGAACAAACAGCCAGTATGGCACCGGATACCGAAGCAACCGAGTATGATGCGGCTTTATTGGCCTGTGGGCCAAAATATTTCAGCACAGCAGCCTGAGACACAAAGGTTGATATGGCCCCGGCAATAAAAAGTGCCGGCACCAGGCAGGTTATTACATGTGCTGAAAGATATTCAACTAAACCGTTCCAGCCGCCCTGCAGCAAGTTAATCAAAAAATCCATATTTTACCCGCTAAAAAGGTTTACCCAATGCCTGCTTTCAAAGATTTACCTTCGTTTAACTGGCTAATACACCGGGCTCCAACTCGGCGGGCTTTCTTTAAGCGTTCTTCATCCAGCATAGCTATCTCTTTACCTTTCAGAACTTCCTTAACAGCCTCAATCAGTTTAGATCTGTAGCCTTTAATATTCTCCTCATCCAGCGAATACAGAGCCCACAAACCTTCCCGCCGCATTTTAAGAAAACCGGTATCGTATAAGGCTGTTAGCCCGCGGGAAGCTTTTGACTGGGATATATCGAGCGCCTGCATAATTTCACAAACGCAGTGTTCGTCCTGCAAGAGCAGATTGAGCATGCGCACCCGGGTTTCATCACACAGAACTTTAAAAGCCTTTAACTCTTTCATACTTCACCCCTTGTATCATATGCATATTCCTGCATATATGCATATGATACATTTAATTTTTAAATCATGTCAAATACAATAATCTCTCTCATGCCCCACACAGATAGCTCTGTTTGGGGTACAATATATTGATTTTAATACTTTGATTGGCTATACTTCACAAAAAATCAAGAAGGAGAGCTTGCCATTGTATTCCCAATTTCCACGGCTCATAGACTGGGCCATAACGCCCGCCTGCAACTTAAACTGCCGGCATTGCCGCGGCATGGCTCAAGGTGAACTCTCAACCGATGTTGCGCTTGGCCTGATTGATCAGATAGCTGAGCTTAAACCGGGCTGGGTTATCATCGAAGGCGGAGAACCACTGCTGCGAAAAGACCTGGCTCAACTGCTTGAGCGCATGCAGCAGAAAAATCTCAGCGTACACCTGATTACCAACGGCACACTGTTAACAGACAGCACCCTTGATACCTTAAAAAAACTCGGAACTAATGTGATGGTCAGCATCGATGGGGCTACTACCTCAACCTATGAAAAAATAAGACACGGTGCCAGCTTTGAACAGGTGCTTGATCGGGCTTCGGCTGCGGCTGAAAAAGGATTGCTGGAAGCCTTTAATTTTACCGTAATGAAGGCAAATTATACCGAAATACCCGAATTGTTTGAACTGGCAAAACAAACCGGTTTAAACCGGGTAACGATTATCGGTTTAAAGCCCTGCCATGGATTTACCGACCAGACGCTTTCTCCGAAGGAGTACCTTGAAGCTATCCAGCTGGCCTGTGAGGGTTCATATAAAACCGGGGTTGATTTCTTCTTTGATGAACCATTTTTCAACGCCGTGGTTAAAGAAAAGGGTTTTCCAGTAAGAGTGCCGGAGGCTGAAGCCGGCATCCTGGATTCATCTACTCCTGCCTGCATTTTTGGGGAGTATATGTTTATCGAACCAAACGGTGATGTTAAACCATGCAGTTTTGCTGCCATGGTACTTGGTAATGTTAAAGAAAAGCCACTCGGCAGTATCTGGCAGGAAATACTCACTTCTCCGTTTTTTGAACAGATTAAGCAGCCCGAATCCAGAAAAGGACGCTGCTTGAGCTGCCGCCATCTGCCCGACTGCCGCGGCTGCCGTTCGCGGACTTTTATACTTACGGACGACTGGCTGGAATCTGACCCCTGCTGCCCCCTTTAACAAAAAAATCCACCGGCTAAACCACAGGAGGACTATATGAGAGCCATAGGCATTGACCCCGGAACAGGCAGTTTTGACTTTTTTGGCATGGATGGCCGGGATGTTCTTATTGATACAACCATTTCAGTTGCAGAGGTTTTTGAAAACCCCGGTATTTTAATCGACACCATCAGGCAAGTTATGCCGCTTGATGCTATCGTGGGGCCTTCCGGCTACGGTTTACCGCTAACCCAAATCAAAGATATGGGTGAGGCTGAAATAGATCTGATGGTTCCGGATGATAAAAGCATCCCCTTGTACGACGGCATCAGGGCCACTTTGAGACTCATGAAATCTGAAGGCCTGCCGGTCTATTTCACTCCGGGCGTTATTCACCTGCCGACTGTTCCTGCCCACCGGAAAGTAAATAAGATCGACATGGGTACTGCCGACAAAGTTTGCTGTACCGCTCTGGCTATCAAAGATCAGGCTGAAAGGTTTAGCATAGCTTATCAGGATACTTCTTTTATCCTGGTTGAAGTCGGTTATGCATTCACCTCTGTAATAGCAGTTGAAAACGGTGCTATTGTCGACGGGATCGGCGGTACATCCGGCGGGCCGGGTTTTATCAGCCAGGGCAGTATGGATTCGGAGCTGGCAGTGCGGCTGGGTGATTTTCCCGGTGCGCTGCTTTTTACCGGTGGAGCTAAAGATGCCAGTGGAATTGACAGCCTTACTCCCGAGCAAATGGCCAACAACCCTTTAGAGTTTAGTAAATCATGGCAGATGATGGCTGAAAGTATATTAAAAAGTGTGGCTGCTTTAAATGTTTCAGTTGAAAAGCCACGCGAAATTCTTATTTCAGGCCGTATAGCAAGAATTTGTGAATTTAGTAAGATGCTCACTCAAAGGCTTAGCAGGTTCGGCAGAGTACGCCCGTTAGGAAGAACGGCCCAAACAGCCAAAGAAGCAGCTGAAGGTGCTTTT
>PWTP01000134.1 GCA_003563865.1 Dehalococcoidia bacterium | reverse complement strand
CGCATTTCAGGCACCTCGAAGTCTCATATTTAGCTGCAAGCTCGTCCCAGCTTTTTTCAACTCCTTCAAAGGTGGTCAACCTTTTTTGCAAATCTATCATGGGAAAGGCCGGGCGGGTGCCAAATTCCACTTTGTCTTCACCTGTTGTTGTGCAGTTATCCTCAGGTGCAAGTGTTTCGGAAATATCGCCACTGCCACCTAGATATTTATCAATTGATATAGCTGCTTTTCTAGCACCGGCAATGGCCTCAATTATGGTTGCTGCACCAGTAGCACAATCTCCGGCAGAAAATATCCCGTTGATGCTGGTCATCATATTATCATCTACTTTAACGTTGCCCTGCTCAAGTTCAAGGCCAAAATCCTCAGAAACTACCGTCTTCTGGCCAACAGCGGCAATAATGCTGTCAACTTTCAAATTAAATTCGCTGCCCGTGATGGGTTCGGGTTTACGCCGGCCGCTATCATCAAAGCTGCCCAAGCGCATTTTCGAACACTCAAGTATTAATTTGCCGTTATCATAAATTACTCTTGAAGGGTTGGTAAGAAGCATCATTATTACACCTTCTGTTTCGGCATCCTCAATTTCTTCACAGGTTGCCGGCATTTCCGCCCTGGAGCGCCGGTATACCAGTCTCACTTCTTTTACACCAAGACGTACAGCAGTGCGGGCAACGTCCATTGCTGTATTTCCACCACCCACCACAACAACCCGGTTGCCCAGTTCTACTTTTTTACCCATGTTAACAGACCTTAAAAACTCTACCCCGCCAAGAACCCGGGGGTCATCATCGCCCGGAACCCGCAAACGGCTGCTTTGGTGTGCGCAGATGCTCACAACAATTGCATCAAACCCTTCATCAAGCAACTTTTCAGGCAAACTGATAGAGGTGTTCATTTTAAATACAACACCGAGTTGCTTGATTTCATTTATATCCCGGTCAAGAAGGTGTTTTGGCAGGCGGTATTCCGGTATTCCCACTCTGACCATGCCACCGGCTTCAGGTAAATCATCAAAAACAGTAACAGAGTGGCCCCCTTTTCGGGACAGGTAATATGCTGCAGTAAGCCCTGCAGGGCCCGCTCCGATTACGGCTACTTTTTTACCACTGGGAGAGGCATTGCGGGCTTTTGACTTCCATATACCGTTATCATTATCAACAGCATAGCGTTTAAGCATGCGGATGGCTACCGGCTGGTCCAGTTGACCGCGAGTGCATCTGGCCTCGCAAGGGTGGGCACAGACATAGGCGCACACAACCGGGAAGGGTATTCTTTCGCGAATAACAGCTACTGCCTCGCCGGTTTTACCTCGGGAAAGAAGGTCGATATATCGAGCAGCATCAACATTGGCAGGGCAGGCAGATGTACATGGAGCCGGTATTTGCACTGATCTGCATCCTGCAGTTTCAATTGTTATACAAGCATGCGGGCAACTGGTTTGGCACAGCAGGCAGCCTGTGCAATTATCAGGAGACCACCCCAGTTCGGTACCACGTATACGTTTTGAGACATTAAGACGCTGTTCAGGATACTGTGTTGTAACTATCTTTTTAAAAAGATGGCTCCAGGTCACAGCCATGCCCTTTACAATGCCTTCGCCCGAATGTTTAAACTGCAACTGTTTTTCCTCCCGGTTTAAAAAACTTGGACCAGAAGAGAACATACACTACCAGCAAAACCAAACTGGCTATGCCTGTAATCCATAGAGGAGCTTCAGGCCACAATGATACGCTAAGGCCGGTTATAAGGAGGTTCAATATAGCAAGCGGTAATAAAAATTTCCATGCAAAGTTCATTACCTGGTCAATGCGCAGCCTGGGCAAAGTAGCCCTTATCCATACAATGAAAGAAAATACCAGAACGGTTTTCAACAGTAACCAGATTATCGGAGGTAGCCACGGCCCTTGCCAGCCACCAAAGAAAAGAGTAGCAGCAAGTGCCGAAAAGACAACCGCTTCGCAATATTCGGCCAGGTAGAAGGTGGCAAATTTCATGCCTGAATATTCAATATTATAACCGGCTACAAGTTCTGATTCGGCTTCAAGCAAGTCAAAAGGAGTCCGGTTAATTTCGGCCAGGCTGGCTATGAAAAATACGAAAAAGCCTGCCGGCTGTAGAATTATGAATGGAATTGATTGGGCTTTAACGATATCATTTAATGAAAGTGAGCCGGCCAGAATGACCACCCCGGCCATCGAAAGAATAAGCGGCATTTCGTAGCTTACCAGCTGGGCAACAGAGCGCATGGCGCTTATCATTGAATATTTGTTATATGAAGCCCAGCCGGCCATAAAAACACCCAGAGAGACTATTGAGCTTATTGCTATAACATAAAGGACTCCTATGTTGAGGTCAGCCAGCAAAACGCTATCGGCTATTGGCACCACCGCCAGAATTAGTATGACCGGGGCCAACGATACAACAGGAGCCACCCAAAAAATAATTTTGTCAGCCCTGTTAGGGATAATGTCTTCTTTGGTTAAAACTTTGATCACATCGGCAAGTGGTTGCAACAGCCCGAAAGGACCAGCTCGGTTAGGACCCGGTCTAAGCTGGAAACGTCCAATCAGCCTGCGCTCCAGCCATATGAACAACATTACACTGGTAAGGAGCACGATAATAATACCCAACCCAAACAACAGCAAATGCAACCAGAACTCCGAACTTGTTTCCGGCCGCGCACTTACTGTAATTAATAGTGTTTCTGTCATTATCTATCAACTTCTCCAAGGCAAATATCAATGCTGCCGAAAATAACCATAACATCGGCTACCTTCCATCCAGTGAGCATGTTTTTCAAAGCAGTTAAATTGATAAGTGAAGGCGCCCTGACATGAAGGCGGTATGGCCTGGCAGAACCATCAGAAACAATATGAAAACCCAGTTCGCCTTTACTTCCTTCAATAAAGCCGTATACTTCTCCTGCAGGGGGCTGGAAACGAAGCGGCACCGGGTTAATTACTTCTCCTTCCGGTATACCGGCAGCCGCCTGTTCTATTATCCTTATGCTTTGGCGCATTTCTTCAATTCTCACCTGATATCGGTCATAGCAATCTCCGTTACAGGCAACGGGTACATCAAAATCAAAGCGGTCGTAAACGGAGTAAGGGTCGGCTTTACGCATGTCCCTTTTAACCCCGGATGCCCTGAGAACCGGACCCGAGGCTGAAGCATTAATGGCCATTTCACGGGTTAATATGCCCACATTTTTACTTCTGGCCAGGACAATTTCATTTTCTTTGAGCAACCGATCATACATATCAATTTCGGGGGGCATTTCTCTTAGGAATTTGCGTAAAGCCGGTAAAAACTCCGGGGGTAAATCACCACTAACGCCACCGAAACGCATGTAATTGTGAAGAAGCCTTTGCCCGCTGACCATTTCAAGTAAATCGGTGATTTTTTCTTTTCCGGTAAACATGTAAACGAATGGGGTAAAGAAGGTACCCATATCGTTGAAGAACGAACCGATGCCTATCAAGTGACTGACAATTCTCTGGAGTTCGCTCATAATAACCCGGATATATTCGGCACGTTCGGGAACTTCAATGCCTGCCAGTTTTTCCACTGTTATTGCATAAGCCAGGTTATTATTCATAGCCGCAACATAATCCATTCGGTCTGTAAGCGGTATAATTTGCTTATAAGTTTTGTTTTCAGCCAACTTTTCGATACCGCGATGCAAATAACCGAATACAGGCTCAATATCGGTAATGACCTCGCCATCAACAACCACCCTCATTCTGAACACTCCATGAGTGCTCGGATGGATTGGCCCAAGGTTTAAGATAAATGGTTCAGTCTTAAAAACCATTTTTAAAATCCTTACGTAATGGGTGGCCCTCAAAGCCTTCCCACATAAAGATACGTTTAAGTAAGGGGTGGCCAGAAAATTTTATTCCCAGCAGGTCATATATTTCCCGTTCCTGCAAATCAGCTCCCATCCAGAGGCAGGTAAGCGAAGGCGCGACCGGATCAGCCTTGTCGGCACAACGTATCCTCAGGGTAAAGCGGTGATTTTTTTCCAGTGAATAGAAAAGGTAAACCACTTCAAAATAATCAGGGTAGTCAATACCGGTGGCAGAAGAAAGGTAATCAAATTCCAACCCCTGTGTATGTTTGATAAACCCTGCAACTTCGGTTAGTTTTGCAGGTTTGACTACCAGGCATTCATCTTGAACTTCGACAATTGCAGAAGCAAGTTCCCCTTTGAGCATATCAAACACTTGCTTACCCTTCATGGTTGTGGTCATTTGTTACTTAATCAACCTTTGTAAAACTTTTTTTCTCAATCTTTTTTCTCAATCTTTCAATACCTGCCATCAAGGCTTCCGGACGTGGCGGGCAACCCGGTATATATACATCCACCGGTAAAATACGGTTGTAGCCAGGTACAACAGAATAGGAATCAGCAAAAATACCACCACTTATGCCACAAGAACCCATGGCGATAACCCACTTTGGTTCAGCCATCTGATCATAAATCCGCTTGATTTGCGGAGCCATTTTCCAGGTCAATGTGCCTGCGGTAATAATCAAGTCTGCATGCCTCGGAGAACTGCGCAACACTTCCATTCCAAAACGGGCTATGTCAAAACGTGGGGAAGAAAGGCTGATAAATTCGAAGGTGCAGCATGCGGTAAACGCTGTTTCAGTCCAGAGAGAGGTTTTTCGCCCCCAGTTCAATAATTTGTCTACAGTACTGACAATAATATTTCTTTTAATTTCTTCATCCAGCCATTCGGATGGTTCAGGCATCATTTCACAGGAGCTTCTTTTGAGTTCTTCAATTAGCCTGCCTTCATGAAGATCAATATTCATGCTCGATTGCTGGCTTTTTATTTCCATTCAAGCGCTCCTTTGCGCCAGGCATATACGTATCCAACACCCAGGATGGCCAAAAAGCCAAAAATAGAACCCAGGCTGCCTGCGCCCAGGTTTTTAAGCTCGACTGCCCAGGGGTAAACGAATATAACAGTAATGTCGAAGGTTATAAGAAGGAGGGCATAGAAATAATAACGTACATTGAATTGCACCCAGGTAGGACCTATGGTTTCAAGGCCACACTCATAAGGCTCGGCTTTGACCGGGTTGTATGTTCTGGGAACAGCTCCAATTTTTCTCAAAGCAACGGGAATGAGTATCAGGCTGGTAGCAAAACCCAGAACTAATAAAATAAAAAGGGCTATCAAGCTAAATTCAAGTAGCATATTTTTTCCAAAGTCGAGGTTTTATTTCGTACAAAGAAAGGGGGCAGGTAGTATATCACTTTTCGTAAACTTGTTTCAATGTGATGTGTGAAAATGTGCAAGTAGAGTAGGAGCAAGCAATTTACAGTTACCTGTTCTTGCGAAAAAGAGGGCAGTT
>PWTP01000027.1 GCA_003563865.1 Dehalococcoidia bacterium | reverse complement strand
TTCTTTTTCAGCGATGAACTCGATGGCATGCTTGAATCTGGCGAGACATGGACGGGCTATGAATAGGTCTCTCATTTAAAAACCAGATGTCTGTTAGTGCTAAAACCCATGTTTAAGGGTAAGCAGAGAATTAAAAACAGTGCAGGAAGGTTAATTTCAAAAGGCGGATAGCACCGAGGTGATGGTTCTGGCGTAGGTAAAAAACTCCAAATGGCCCGGGGTTCCGCAAGGGATATTTGAAAAATAGCTGGTGGAGCCGGCGGGATTCGAACCCGCTACCTTTTGACTGCCAGTCAAACGTTCTCCCGAGTGAACTACGGCCCCGAAAAGCCAAAAAACCAGGATTTACTTTATCAAAATCCAGCCAATATAGCAAACTTTTGGATTCCGGCACTACAGCTGTTCACTGGGGCTAACAATTGAGCGGCATTTTATATAACCAACAAAGCTTCAACTCTTAGCTCTTGTGGTACTTTTTTTATACCAGGTAGTGCCTGTTGGTTTATCCTCCAGAATTACACCGAGTTTGCTCAAATTGTCGCGAACTTCATCTGCCAGATTGTATTGTTTTTCTTCACGCAACCGCTTGCGTATGCCGATTAGCAGTTCAATGAATTGTTTTGCATCACCGGTTTCATTTGAAGGTGTTGAAAGTGTCAGGCCGAGTACGTTACTCAGTTTAACCAGTAGTTGTTGCGGCCGGACCACATCGAGGCCGCTATCTCGGTCGGTATTAATACGGCGTGCCAGGTCAAATAATAATGAAACGGCTTTGGGTGTATCGAAGTCATCATCCATTGCACCGGTAAAGCCGTCTTCGATAGCTTTCAGGTCAATCGGGCTGTATTTCCCTTCAGGGCTGAGAAGGCTGGCAGCTTTAGCAAGCCTTTCTGCTCCCTTTTGGGCTGATTCTAATGCTTCTTGAGAATAAGTTAATGGATTCCGGTAATGGGAGCTGATTATAAACAGACGTACCGCATCTGATGAAAAATACTTAAGAATTTCTTTAATAGTTACGAGGTTACCAAGCGATTTGCTCATTTTCTCGTCACCAAGCTGGAGCAATCCATTATGCAACCAGTATCGTACAAAGGGCTTGATACCGGTGGCGCATTCTGATTGAGCAATTTCATTTTCATGGTGAGGGAAAATGAGGTCCTGTCCGCCTCCGTGGATGTCTACACTTCCACCAAGGTATTTTAAGGCCATGGCGCTGCATTCAATATGCCAGCCGGGCCTGCCCGGGCTCCATGGGCTGGGCCAGGACGGCTCACCGGGTTTGGCAGCTCTCCACATCACAAAATCCATCGGGTGTTCCTTTTCTTCTCCGACTTCAATGCGGGCCCCGGCCATCATGTCTTCTAAATTACGCCCCGAGAGTTTACCGTAGTCTTCTATTGAAAGTACTCGAAAATAAACACTACCGCTCTTGGAAACATAAGCATGGCCTTTATTAATCAGAGCCTCAATCATCTTAATCATTTCAGGAATTTCACAAGTCGCTCTTGGAAAAGCATCAGCCGGACGGATATTTAAAGCAGACATGTCTTCTTCAAAGCTTTCAAAGTATCTATCAGCCAGTTCTTGAGGGGTTACACCCTGGTTTGAAGCTCGGTCTATAATTTTATCATCAATGTCAGTTACATTCTGGACATATTTGACCTTATAACCTTTGTATTCAAGATAACGGCGAACAACATCGAAAGTGATGTAACTCATGGCATGGCCTACATGAGCGTCCATGTACGGGGTAACTCCACAAACATATATATTCACCTCACCCTCTTTTAAGGGCGTGAAATCTTCTTTATTTCGGCTGAAAGTAGAGTAAATTTTCATATCTATTCAGAAGTAATCGCAGATACCGCCCAGACGGCCATACCTTCTTCACGGCCAACGAAGCCCAGCAGGTTGGCCGTTCCCGCCTTTATACTCACGTGAGAAATATCAACCTTAAGCACTTTGGCCAGCTTTTTTTGCATTTGGTCAACATATTCACGCAGGCGCGGTTGTTCAGCTACAACAGTTGAATCAACGTTAACTACACGATATCCTTTTGATTGTAACATTTTAACAACCCGTTCAAGCAATACCAGGCTCGAGATATCTTTATAAGCAGGATCTCCCGGTGGAAAGTGGGTGCCTATATCTCCCATAGCTGCTGCGCCCAGTAAAGAATCTATAACTGCATGGCAAAGAATATCAGCATCGCTCCATCCGATGAGACCCTTATCAAAAGGTATATGGACGCCCCCCAGAACCAGTGCGCGTTCTGGTGCCAGCCGGTGACAGTCATAACCTATGCCTACTCTCATGACTAACCTCCTCGCTTATAAAATAGTATTCTAGCCAGCTCGAGGTCTTGTGGAGTGGTGATCTTAATATTATCATATGAACCCGGTATGAGGCTAACAATACCACCAGTTTTTTCTAGTAATTGGGCATCATCAGTGACATCAGGCATGTCTCCCTGATAGGCCTTTGACAGAAGATTGTAATTAAAAGCCTGAGGTGTTTGTATGGTATATAATCCTTGCCTGGGCAGTGTTTTAATAATCCGGCCATGTTGGACAGATTTGACAGTGTCAGATATCTGCAAGCCAGGAATTGCTGCTCCTGATATAACGGCTTTTTCAAGCACTCCGGTTATAAGTGCAGAGTTTACCAGTGGCCGTGCTCCGTCGTGGATGAGCACCCAGTAGCAGCCTGCAGCTGCTGCAAGACCTGCTTTAACCGAATCCTGTCTCCTGTTTCCACCGGGTTTAACTGCTTTTATTTTGGAGAAACCATATTTTTTTATGAGCTTTGATATCTTCTCAAGATTAAAGCTTGAGGAGACAATAACGATTTCATCAATTGCACTATTATTTTCAAATGCCACAATCGACCAGTAAAGTACGGGTCTCCTGCCCAGACTGGCAAACAGTTTATCATGACCGCCCATGCGTTCACTCATACCGGCAGCTGCAATTATAGCGGTAACTTTTCGACCATTATACATTTTTATCCAGCTCTTCTGTCAGGCCTGCTTTTAAGGCTTGCCTGAGGGTGCTAACCGGAATCAGTTTTATGCCGGTTGCTTTGCAACTGCTAAGCCCTTTATCGGGAACAATGCAACGTTTAAAACCCAGCCGGGAAGCTTCGGCCAGCCGGCGGTCAAGTTTGGGTATCGCTCGTATTTCACCAGAAAGCCCCACTTCGCCTACAGCGGTCAAGCCCGGATCTACCGGTTGGTCCCTGTAGCTTGAAGCTATGGCTAGAGCAATAGAAAGATCAGTGGCCGGTTCAGAAAGACGAATACCTCCGGTCGCATTTACTATAACATCCTGATTGCCAAGCTTCAGAGAACAGCGGCGGCTGAGTACTGCAATTAACATAAGCAGTCGTCCAAAATCGATACCGTTGGCAACCCGGCGTGGCTGGCCAAAAACAGTAAGGTTGGACAATGCCTGTACTTCAACCAATAAAGGGCGGCTGCCTTCAAGGGTTGGAACTACTGCAGAACCAATGGTATTAGCCAGGCGGTCTGAGAGGAAAATATGTGATGGGTTGGTAACCTCAATCATTCCCTTTGCCTGCATTTCAAAAATACCTACCTCATTGGTAGAGCCAAAGCGATTTTTTATCGAGCGAAGTATCCGATATGACTGAAAGGCCTCGCCTTCAAGGTAGCAAACCACATCAACCATGTGCTCAAGCACCCTGGGTCCAGCGATGGTGCCATCTTTGGTTACATGGCCGGTAATAAAAACCGGGCAATTATTATTTTTTGCCCATGACATTAATTTCTGAGTAGAAAGCCTGAGCTGATTTAAACTGCCCGGCAGGGTTTCAGCCTCAGGGGTATATACCGACTGGATAGAATCTACTATCAGTAGTGCTGGATGAATTATTTGAGCATGTTCCAGTGCCGATTCAAGGTCTGTTTCAGCTAAAATATAAAGATCGTCTCCGGTTATACCAAGACGCCGGGCTCTAAGTTTTACCTGGCCGGCTGTTTCCTCACCGGTTATATAGATAACAGAACCTTGAGATGAAGCGACATTTGAAGCAACCTGTAGCAGTAATGTAGATTTACCTATACCCGGCTCACCACCGGTTAAAATGACTGCACCGGGGACTATACCGCCACCAAGTACCCGGTCAAGTTCACAGGTGCCACTGGAAAAACGCTCTTCATATTCACTGGTGATACCGGATAACACTTTTGGCTGATGACCCGTGTGCGATGACTTTATAGTTCGCTGCGGTTTCGTTACTGCTATTTCAGTAAAACTGTTCCATGCATGACATGACGGACATCTGCCCAACCAGCTGGGGCTCTCACGCTCACATTCCCGACATACAAAAATTCTCTTTGGTTTAGGCATAAATTGACTTTAACTCAAAATGTAAGCATAAAGCAAGTATTTGTGTAAAATATGTGGCCGGATGGTGGTGGCTAATCTTGTCTGGAAGGCAGGCTTGTAAACTTGATGCAGGACGTCTATAATAAGCCCTTGTGACTTCGAAAGCTATTGATTTTAACCGGATTTTAGTGCCAGTGGCCGGAACCAGGGCTGACCAAGCTGCCATGGAGCTCGCATGCAGTTTAAGCCACTACAAGAAACGTGCGGAAATATTTGCTGTACATGTGATACCTGTGGATCGGTCGTTACCGCTGGATGCTGAAATTGTAACTGCTGTGGACAAGGCTGAGAATCTGCTTGAACAGGTTACCAGTGATGCCGAAGATAAAGGCTATGATATTGAGTCAGACATTCTGCAGGCACGTGAGGTTGGGCCGGCTATTATAGAGGAGGCTAATTCCAAAAAAGTCGACCTTATCTTAATAGGTGTTCCGTATAAAAAACACTACGGACAGTTTTGCCTGGGTGATGTAGTTCCATATGTATTGAAAAATGCTTCTTGCCCTGTGCTTCTTTATCATCACCCTCAAGGAGACGAATCGCCATAAATGAAAATAGTGATTATGGGGTGCTCTCGTGTTGGAGCCAGGCTGGCAGAGATGCTGGTTAAAGACGGTCATCAGGTAACTGTTCTTGACGTAAATGCCTTGAGTTTTCGCAGGTTGCCACAGGATTTTGGCGGCATTGCTTTGTTAGGCAGTGGCCTTGATGAAAATATCCTGATAGAGGCCGGAATAAAACAAGCTGATGCTTTTGTTGCTGCCACTCAAGGTGATAACCGCAATATTATGGCAGGCCAAATTGCCAGGCATATATACAAAATGCCACGGGTTGTTTGCCGTATATATGACCCGCTCAGACGGGATCTTTACAGTGAACTGGGGCTTGAGACCATAAGTTCCACAACCATTGTGGCCCAGATGATCAAAGACGGACTGGTAGATTAGGGGAGACGAGTGTATATAATCATTGTTGGCGGTGGACGCCTGGG